>JAYTFQ010000738.1:0-2860 GCA_043734225.1 Anaerolineales bacterium
ATACTGTTCGACATGGTCGTCGTTACTCCTGGCAAGGGGATAACGGCTACCATGTCGTATTTTGTGCCATTTGTAAAGTGCCCTGTCCGCCCTTAAACCGTTAAGGGAAGGGGGCCGGGGGGTTAAGTCCTTCTTCAAAAAAATCCTCGAATGCCCTTCCGGAAAATTGTCCAACTGTCCCCAGACGGTGTAGCCGTGTTTGAGATAGAACGGCAGCGCTTGGAAATCCATTGTATCCAGGTTGGCGTGGCGGCAGCCGCGGCGGGCGGCCTCCTGCTCGGCCAGGTGGAGTATGCGCGAGCCGTAGTCCTGGCCGCGGGCGGCCTCCGCCAGCCACAGAATTTCAACGTACAGCCAGCCCCAAAAAATGTAGCCCAGCAGGCCGCCGGCCAACGCGCCGTGCTCCTCGCGCAGGAAGATGTTCAGCGGCCCGCCGCCGGCCGTGGAAACGAACTGCTGATTGAAGGCGAGCAGACCGGCGCGCACGGCGGCCATGTCTTCGGCTGAGGCGTTCGGGTCGATGGCGAAGGTGTAAGCCATGGCGATCTATTCTACTCGCTTGCCCATGAGAATATCCGGCTTGCCGCGCCCGTTGGCGTCGGGCACCACGCCGGTGATGGTGTAGCCCAGCTTCTGATAGAACTCGTACGGGTGGCCCTTGAGATTTTGGATATGGGCGATGCGATCCCACAGGTGATCATACAGGTCGACGCCGGCCAGCGAGGTCATGCCGTCCTCGTCGTCCGAGCCGAGCGTGATGGTCAGGCCGCCGCGCGCTTGCACCTGCTGCTCAAAATCCGCCACCAGCGCGCGGCCAATGCCCTGCCGCTGCCGGTCGGCCCGCACCACCAGCGGGTGCAGCTCCCACACCTGGCCGTCATATTCCGGCAGCCCGCCGATCCAGCCGAGCACCTGCGCACCGGCGTCGTCCAGCGCGGCGCGGGCGAAGCCGCGGCTGAGGATCTCTTGCACCTCGGCCAGGCCCTCGGCGGGCGTGGCCCAGGCGTCCCAATGTTCGCGCAAGCCGCTGACCAGCAGCTCGGCCATTTGATCGAGGAAGGGACTGGCGGCGGTGACGGGGATGATGGGCATGTGACTCCTTACCTGTTCAATGGCCGGCGGCCAGGGGCGGGTCGTGGCCGGTCGTGGGCGCAGAGCCAACCGAATGAATTCGGCGCCGGTGGCCTGCGGCCGGTCGTCGGCGCAGAGCCAACCGAATGAATTCGGCGCTTGTGGCCTACGGCCGGTCGTCCACCTGCGTGGACGATGCCTTCAAGCGAAATTGCGCGGCCATTCAAATGCGATGGCGCAATTGAACGGCCACACAAGCCGGATGAAAAGGCATCGTCCGCGCAGGCGGACGACCGGCCGCAGGCCCTCAGGCGCGAATTCCAGTCGCCAGGCCCCCGGCCGCAGGCCAATAGCCGCGAATTCCATTCGCCAGGCCCCCGGCCGCAGGCCAATAACCGCGAATTCCATTCGCCAGGCCCCCGCCCCCCGCCCGTCTGGACTGCCGCGCGCCGCGATTATAGCAGTTGCGCCATCCTGCGCTTCATGGCACACTCGCGCTGCCGCGACCACAGCACGCAGCAGGTGACCATGACCACGACCATTACCGCCGAACGCCCCGACAGTCCCGATGCCGCCGCGCTCATCCTGGAATTGGAGGCTGTGCTGGCGCCGCTGTACCCGCAGGCCAGCCGTCACGGCTACAGCATCGACAAGCTGCTGAGCCAGGGCGTGGCCTTTTTTGTGGCGCGGCGCGAAAGCGCGCCGGCCGGCTGCGGCGGGGTGCAGTTGTTTGGGGCCGAGTATGGCGAGCTGAAGCGCATGTATGTGCGGCCGGCGTTCCGCGGGCTGGGCGTGGCCCGGGCCCTGCTCAACCACCTGGCCGAGTATTGCCGCCAGCGCGGGGTGATCGTGCTGCGGCTGGAAACGGGCATTTACCAGGTGGAGGCCATCCGGCTGTACGAGCGCTTTGGCTTTCAGCGCATCCCGCCGTTTGGTCCGTATCATGCGGATCCCCTGAGCGTGTGCTACGAGAAGAAGATCTGAATCCACGAAGGGCACGAAGGGCACGGATAGAAGACCTTACACCGCAAAGGGCGCGACGCGCGCGAAGAATCAAGAAGGAAAAAGGAAGGCAGCTTAATATGTACACAGCCTTTCTCCCCCTTCCCTGATCTTGCTTGGCAAGATCACGGCCGTAGGTCCCCGGAGCGAAGCGCAGGGGAGTGGAATGGGGGCCGGGGGGACCCAGCACCTGGTGTTCTGGGCAGGTGTGACAAGGTCCCCCGAAGCGAAGCGGAGTGGGGAGGGCGAGCGGCCCAGCCTTCCGCGCCGCCCGTGAACCAATCGCCGCCCGCGCGAGTTAATGAGGGGACAACCCCCTACAGGAGAGGACTGATGCCGATGGATCGTTCGTTTGTCGCGTTGAACTATGCCGCCACCGAGCGCATGCGGCTGCTGGCCGAGCGACTGAGCGATGCGCAATTGCAGCACCCGGTGGGCCAGCACTGGACGGTGGCCATTACGCTGGCGCACATTGCATTCTGGGAGCGGCGCGCGCTGCACGCGCTGGAGCTGACCGAGCGCGCTGGGGCGGTGAACTGGCCCGACCTGGATATCTTTGTCAACGATGTGTCGCTGCCCATCTGGGCCGCGCTGCCGCCGCGCGCGGCCGCCCACCTGGCGCTGGACACCGCTGTCGCGCTGGATGCCAGGCTGGAAGACTATCCGCCGGCGCTGCTGCAGTTGTTGTACGACATCAGCCCGCGATTGGTCGTGCGCGCCCTGCACCGCAACGAACACCTGGACGAAGCGGAGAGCGCCCTCGGGAAATAAAAAATGGCAAATATCG
>JAYTFQ010000739.1:0-1673 GCA_043734225.1 Anaerolineales bacterium
GCGCACCTGCTAGCCCAGAGCGTACCCGGTCGTAGACCGGAAGCTCCAGGCGGGGCTAGCGAACACAGCCGCCGGTACAGAAAAACCTACCCTTGTGAGACGGGGGCCGGGGGGATGAGGGCGAGCGGCCGATACTAGCATAGCGATCGTTCGAGCGCGGCTTAGGCGCCCCGCTCATAACACGTTTCATTCAGGACAGGTCGGGAGGCCCATCCCCTACGGGGCGCTTCGCGTCGCGCGCGACCATGACGCAAGACCCGAGGCAGCGCGTGCGCGTTGCTCAGAAACTGACAGTCGCGAAGGACATGGCAGGAGGCCCTTCGCGCGCAACCGTGACATCAGGCCGATTGCAGCGCATTCGCGCTCAGGGTAGACAGCTAGCGCAAGCTAAGTTTCTGGCGTCGAAACATGCCGCGCGCGGCTTGTTTACTCAGGGTGACAGTCATAGAGGGCTGGTCAAACAGGTTTCTCGTATCGCAACACGCAACGCGCGCGCGGCATGCCCGTTCAGGGCTACAGTCTGCCCACAGCGCGAAATTCGCCCGTGGTTGGCAGTACGCCGTTCCAAGTGTAACATCCGGCGCATTCGCCAAGGAGTGTGCCGATGATCAAGCGTGTCGACCGTGAGCTGTTGGCGCCGCTGGAAGGCCAGATGGCCGTGGTGGGGGGCGGCCTCAGCCAGCATGGCATCCCCGCCATGCGGGCCATGAACGATCAACTGAATGCCGCCGCTAAAGCGCAGCAGCCGCCGGTGGCGGGCGTCACCAGCGTGGACCGGCGGGTGCCGGGCGCGCCGGGTGAACCCGATGTGGCGGTGCGCATCTACCTTCCGGCGGAGCGAGCGGCCGTGCTGCCGGCGCTGCTGTGGATCCACGGGGGCGGCTATGTGGTGGGCAACGTGGAGGGCACCGACTTGTATGTGCGCCAGCTGGTGCAGGCGGTGGGCTGCCTGGCCGTTTCGGTGGAGTATCGGCGGGCGCCGGAAGCCCCCTTCCCCGCGCCGCTGGAGGACTGCTACGCCGCGCTGAAGTGGCTGGCGGCCAACGCCGCCGAGCTGGGCGTCGACCCGCGGCGATTGGCGGTTGGCGGGGCCAGCGCCGGCGGAGGGCTGGCAGCCGGGCTGGCGCTGCTGGCGCGCGACCGGGCCGAAGTGGCGGTGATGTTCCAGCTTCTGATCTACCCAATGCTCGACGACCGCAACATCGCGCCGGCCAGCGCGAGCGTGCCCGACAGTCTGCTGTGGAGCCGGGCGAACAACCGGATTGGCTGGCAGGCCTACCTGGGCGCCGAGCCGGGCGGGGAAAACGTGTCGGCGTATGCCGCGGCGGCGCGGGCAGCCGATCTGACCGGCCTGCCGCCGGCCTATATTCCGGTGGGCGAGCTTGATCTGTTTCTGAACGAAAACATTGAGTATGCCGCGCGGCTGATCCGGGCCGGCGTGCCGGCCGAGCTGCATGTCTATCCGGGCGCGTACCACGGCTTTGAAAACCTGGCGCCAGGCTCGGCGGTGGGCCAGCGCTTTGTGGCTGAAAGGAATGAGGCGCTGCGGCGCGCGTTCCAAGGCTGACCGAGGGCACAAGGTGGGTGCTGGCCCGCCAGCGGAGATCTATGAATTGATTTGAAAGATTGTGTGCAGCCGGACGGTCGATTTCATCGACCGTCCGGCTGCACAC
>JAYTFQ010000740.1:0-5949 GCA_043734225.1 Anaerolineales bacterium
GGCAGTCGATGAAATCGACTGCCCGCTCCCTTCGTTTTTCCAGGCTTTCTTGTTCTTATTTCGCCGGCATGGCAGCCGGCCGCTCGCACTGGCTGGTCAGCTCCAGGCGCCGGCCGTCGCGGGCCGATTCGAGCGTGGCGTGCATGATGTCGAGCACGTGGAAGGCCAGGTCGCCGCTGGCGCGGTGCGGCCGGCCGGCGCGAATCGCCTCGGCCATGTCGGCCACGCCCAGCCCGCGGCTGTTCTCGGTGTGGCCGTGCGTCAGCGGCACATTCTGCCACTGGGTGTCGGGCCGCCAGACCTGCACCACCCCGCCAAAGCCGTTCGGGTCCGGCACCGACAGCGTCCCTTCCGAGCCGTAGATTTCAATTTTGGGCAGGTTGGCCGCCCACATATCAAAGCTGGTCAGCAGCGTGCCAATCGGCCCGGCGGCGAACTCCAGCGTGCTAACCACATGAGTGGGCGTATCGACCAGGATGGTCTCGCCGTAGTGCGGCTGGCTGGTGATGGTGCGCGTGGGGTAGCTGATGCGGGCTGAGCCCGACACGCGCGTCACCGGCCCCAGCAGCGTGATCAGGGCCGACAGGTAATACGGGCCCATGTCGAACAGCGGCCCGCCGCCGGCTTTGTAATAGAACTCCGGGTCCGGGTGCCAGCTTTCGTGCCCGTGGGAGGGCATAAAGGCCGTGGCCGCCACCGGCTGGCCAATGACGCCGTCGTCGATGAGCTTGCGGCAGGTCTGGATGCCGCCGCCCAGCACGGTGTCGGGCGCGCCGCCCACCCGCAGCCCGGCGGCGCGCGCTGCCGCCAGGGTCTTGGCGCCGTCCTCGCGGCTCACCGCCAGCGGCTTCTCGGTGTAGGCGTGCTTGCCGGCGGCGATGGCGGCCAGGTTCACCGCGGCATGCGCCTTGGGGATGGTCAGGTTGAGCACGATCTCGATCTCGGGATTGGCCAGCAGCTCATCCACGCTGCAGGCGCGCACGCCGTGCTCCCGCGCCTTGGCCTCGGCCCGCTGCATGTCCAGGTCGGCACAGGCCACGATCCGCACTGCGTCGGACGCGCCGCAATTCTTGAAGTAGATGCTGCTGATGTTGCCGCAGCCGATGATGCCGATGTTGGTTTTAGCCATGGCCGGTCAGTTGTCCCGCGCCGCCCACAGCAGCCCGCGGCGCACGATCTCGCGCGATTCGGGCACATCGAAGTCATCCGGCTTGTGGCCCAGCGCGGAGAAGAACACCTTGCCCTGGCCCCAGCGCTTCTTCCACACCACCGGCACCACGGCGCCCTGCACCCACGGGTCGTGCTCGCCGCTGTAGCTTGTAGTGGCCAGCACCTGGTTGAACGGGTCGGTCTGCATGTAATACTGCTCGGAGTGCATGTTGAAATCGTCCAGGCCGGCCGTGATCGGGTCGGTGTGGTTGGTGATGTTGACCCGGTAATCGATGATGCCGCCCGGGTGCGCCACCCACTGCCCGCCGGTCATGTACTGGTAGTTGGGGTTCTGGCGGAAGGCGTCGCACATGCCGCCGTGCCAGCCGCCAAAGCCCACGCCGCTCTTGATGGCCTCCAGCAGTCCGCGCTCTTGTTCGTTGGTAATGGTGCCCATGGTCCAGCACTGCGTAATCAGATCGTAGGACTGCATCCGGGCGCTGTCCAGATAAGCGTCGAGCGTGTCGCTGACGGTGGTCTGGTAGCCGGCCGCTTCGATCAGCGGCACGAAGATTTCCGTGCAGGCCTTGGGCGAGTGGCCTTCCCAGCCGCCCCACACAAAGAGGGCTGATTTGCTCATTTCATCTCCTTAATTTTATAGGCCGGGCACATAGCCCCGGCCCCAATGATCCTGGCGCGGCTCGCGAAAGTCGCCGGTGTTCGGCATAATCGCCAACTGGCCGCCATCGAAAGTCAGCGTCTGGCCCACGATGTAGCGCGCCTCATCCGAGGCCAGGAAGATTGCCAGCCGGCCCACGTCGCTCGGCCGGGCAATAAAGCCGGCCGGGATGGTGGCGGCCGACTCGGCCTCATTGAAGTTTGCCATCGCCTTCAGGTGGTTTTCCACCAGGATCCAGCCGGGCGCGATGGCGTTTACGCGTACACCCTTCAGCGACAGCTCCAGCGCCAGCACACGGGTATAGGCCATGATGGCGCCCTTGGTGCCGGCGTAGACGGTGTGCTCGGTCATCCCGGCAAAGGCGTGCACCGAGGACAGGTTGATGACCACGCCCTGCCTTTGCGCGGACAGCGCCGGCAGCGCCGCCTGGGTCAGAAAAAACATGCCGCGCACGTTGACGTGGTACAGCGTGTCGAACTGCTCAACCGTCACCTGCTCAAAGGGCAGGTTCATGGTGATGCCGGCATTGTTCACCAGCACATCCAGTCCGCCCAAGAACTCGATGGCCTGCCCCGCCAGCCCGCGCACCTGCGCCACGTCGTTGAAGTCGGCATGGAAAGCCGCCCCCTGGCCGCCGGCCTGCTTGATCTCGTCCACGGCGGATTGGGCTCCGCCGGGTTGCTGCGGATAGTGCAGCGCCACGGCTGCGCCGGCGCGGGCAAACTCCAGCGCCACGCCTCGGCCGATGCCCGTGTCCGAGCCGGTCACCAGCACCCGCTTGCCGGCCATCTTCCCGTTGTCGCTCATCGCGCTTGCCTCCCCAGGCCGCTAGGCCAGGCTCAAACGTGGCTTGACGCTGCGATTAACGTAGGAGCGCGGCCAATGGCCCTCCTTGACGGCGATGGCGCTCTCCATCGACAGCTTCCAGCACAGCGCCTCGTCCTCGTCCGAAAAGCCGGCCGCGTGGGGCGTGATGACGATGTTATCCAGCTTGAGCAAGGGATTGTCGGGCGCCGGCGGCTCGTCTTCCAGCACGTCCACCCCGGCAGCGGCAATCCAACCCTCGGTCAGGGCGCGCGCCAGCGCCGGCTCGTCAATCACCGGCCCGCGCGAGGTGTTGATCAGCACGGCGCCGGGCTTCATCAGTCGCAGTTCGCGCTCGCCGATCAGATGATAGGTGTCCTTGTTCAGCGGGCAGTGCACGGAAACGAAGTCGGACTTGGACAGAACCTCGTCCAGGCTGGCCGCCTGCACCCCCTGGCCGGCCATGACCTCGGCGCTGACGAACGGGTCGTAGTCCAGAATGGTCATCTCGAACCCGCTCATCTTCTTAGCCACCAGCCGGGCGATCAGGCCAAAACCCACCAGGCCCAGCGTTTGCCCGCGCACATGCCAATGCCGGTTGGCATGGGCGTGGTGCCACACTCCGGCGCGCACGTGCCGATCCATGAGGGCGATGTGGCGGATGACGGCAAACAGCAGCCCAATGGCGTGGTCCGAGACGGCGTCGTTGTGGGCTTCGGGCGTGTTCGCCACCACGATGCCGCGTTGGGTGGCGGCCTCCACCGGAATATTGTCGGTGCCGCTGCCTGTGCGGATGATGGCGGCGCACTGCGGCAGCGCGGCCAGGCCCTCGGCCGTGATGGTGCGGCTGCCCCAGTTCCACACCACGTCCGCGTCGGCGGCGCAGGCGGCCACCTCGGCCATGCTGGCGCATTTGCGGGCGTCGAAGACAATGTCATGATCCGCGAAGGTCTGGACCACCCAGGCCGGCACGCTGTTCAGGTCACGGTCCATCAGGACAACTTTGAAAGGGCTCATTTGGCCCCTGACGGCGCAGCCTGCGCTAGGGCGCGCACCTGGTCCTGCATCTGGTGAGCGGCGGATAGCATATACGGCAGGTCGCCGCTGAGCGGCATCCACTGCACGCCGCGCTTCACCCAACTGGCGAAGTATTCGAGCGAGCCGCCGACTGACACACTGGCCCATACCTTGGTCTTCAGCGTCTTGTCGACAATGGCCTCGATCACCTTGACCACCTCCGGGTGGTTGGGTTGGCCCATCAGGCCCATGGAGCCAGACAGGTCATTCGGGCCGACCTGGATGCTGGTCAGGCCAGGCACGGCCAGGATTTCGTCCATATGGTTGAGCGCGTCGACATGCTCGATCTGCGCCACCACAATGATGCTTTCATTGGCTTCTTTGATGTAGTCCAACTGCGCCCGCTTGCCAAAACTGTTGGCCCGGCGCGGGCCATAGCCGCGAATGCCGTCCGGCGGGTAGCAGCAGGCGGCCACTGCCCGGCGCACATCGTCGGCCGTGCGCACAAAGGGCGCGATGATGCCGTCCGCGCCGATATCCAGCACCGGCTTGATCAGCACCGGGTCGTTCCACGGCACGCGCACGATCCCGGCCGCGTCGCTGGCGCGCGTCGCCATCAGGTGCAGTTGGATGGTCTCCAGCGACAGCGCGTTATGCTCGGCGTCAATCCAGAAAAAGTCATTGAAGCTGCTCAGCGCTTCCGTGACCACCGGATCGGTACAGGAAATGTACGAGCCGTAGCACACCTGCCCCCGGGCAATCTTGTCCCGCATTTTCCTTGCGTTTTCCATGCCTGTTCCTCATTGTCCTTAATTTTGGTATCATCCGGCCCATCATCAGCCCGGAGGCTTGCCCGTGACCACCCAGAATTTCAAAGCCACCCTCATCCAGGCCGGCAGCCAAACGGTCCTTCCGCTGCCGTTCGATCCCCCGGCGGTGTGGGGGGCGCGCGAGCGCTATCACATCACTGGCACCATCAACGGCTGCGTGGTGCGCGGCCCGCTTAAGGCCGTTGGCACGCGCTATGTGCTGCCGGTGGGCGCCGCCTGGCGCCGCGACAACGGCCTGCGGGCTGGCGCGGCGGTGGAGGTGGTGCTGGCGCTGGAAGGCCCGCAGGCCCAATTGCTGGCGGCCGATATCGCCAGCGCGCTGGCCGGCGCGCCGCAAGCTCAGGCTTTCTTCAACGCGCTGCCCACCTTCTATCGCAAGAACTTCATGCGCTGGATCGACAGCGCCAAACGGCCGGCCACCCGCGCGGCGCGCATCGCCGAGATGGTGGCACTGCTCACAGCTGGCCAGCGCGAGCGCTAAAGCAGCCTGTGCCGTCCATGCTGCCCCTCACCGGGCCGGAGCAATGGGCCAACCGACTGCTATTGGCCAAGCGCTTGCACTTCAATCAGGTTGGCTGACACCCTCAAGCTTCCGCACCATGAGGCGCTCAAGCTGCCCGGGATAAAGGAGACCATGCCTGGCTGCGAGCGGAACCGTTAGCTTCCTATAAAACTCAACCAGCACCTGGACTGCCTGGAGCATTTCCGGCTGCTCCATTCGACAATAGGTGGCCCGCAAGCCTGACAGGAGTTCCGCGGGCATGGCCTGATCGATCTTGAAATAGGCTTCCCCGCCTGCGTCGTCATCGCCAAAGTTGTGGCTTAACCGCGCCAGATTGACACAACAGCTCCGCAGGGCTTCGATCTGGCCTTGCGCCCACCAGAGCTGCTTGCGTCCCATCGCCGTGATGAAATGGGACAACTCATGCCAAAACACGTAAATCAGGCGCCGCAACTTTTCAGTTTGTTCAGCGCTGTCCGCTGCGTGATCAGCGAAAACGCGTCCCGCTAAAATTCCTAGCTTGTCCACCAGAACTTGGTATGGCCCGCTATGGATGCTGTCAACATCGCTTTCGCATCCTATCCCAAGCTCTCCCTCAGTGCCGTCGGCCAGGATGTAAAACGCGAGGTTAGGATTGCTGAAGGTTTCGATGAAAACGGGTTCACCCAGTCGCTGTATAAAAGCATGGCGCTCAGCGGCGAAGCTGGCGAAGGCTGCATTGGTGGTGACCAGATACAGATCCAGATCTGAGTAGGTATCGGCCGTGCCGCGCGCGTATGAGCCGCCCACAAACGCGGCCAGGATGCGGGCATCCGCCTGGCAAATGGTTTTGAAGCGGTCCATGACGGCTGGGTGTTTGGTTGGCTGTTGGCTCATGCGCTATCGGATTTCCTCGTTATCTGCAGCCGCTCTAAAGCGCCCGGTGTTTGTCCCAGGCGGCGCGCATGCTGGAACCCGCCAGCAAGTCG
>JAYTFQ010000741.1:0-1763 GCA_043734225.1 Anaerolineales bacterium
CCGTGGAACGGCTTTCTGATGGACCGGCCCGGGCCGAAAATCTATTTGCAGCGGCGCGGGAAGGGAAAGGACAACGAGCAAGACAGCTAGTCACCTACCCCTTGGCCACGCCCTCGCCAAAGGCCAGCAGCGCCTTCACCGTGGCTTCGTCGCGGCCTTCGGCATACACGCGCAGCACCGGCTCGGTGCCGGAGGGCCGGATGAGCAGCCACGAGTCGTCGTCCAAAATATACTTCACCCCATCCAACTGCTCCACGCTGGCCACCCGCCGCCCGTCGATGGCGCTGGGCGCCTGCTGGGTCAGCCGGCGGGTCATCTCCGCCTTGGCGATGGGCAGCGCCAGGCGCAGGTCGGTGCGGGCATAGTGCGCCGGGCCGACCGCGCGCAGCAGCTCAGCCACCAGCTCTTCCAGCGTGGCGCCGGAGGCTGAAACAATCTCCAGCAGCAGCAGGCCCATCAGCACGCCGTCGCCTTCCGGGATGTGGCCGCGAATGCTGATGCCGCCCGACTCTTCGCCGCCGATGAGCACGTCGCCGGCCAGCATGTGGTCGGCTATGTGGTTGAAGCCGACCGGCGTCTCGTAGCACGGCAGGCCATACTTTTCCGCCAGGCGGTTGACCATGCGCGTGGTGGAGACGGTCTTGACCACCGCCCCGCGCCAGCCGCGCTTCTCCACCAGATATTGCAGCGCCAGCGCCATGATCTTGTGCGGGTCGACAAACTGGCCGCGCCCGTCCATGGCGCCGGTGCGGTCGGCGTCGCCATCGGTCACCAGCGCTAGGCTGCCGTGCCCGGCGGCAATGGCGCCGGCCGTGGCACCCAGGTATTTGGCAATCGGCTCGGGGTGCACCCCGCCAAAGCCGGGGTTCATCTCGCCGCGGATCTCGGTCACCTCGCAGCCGGTGCCCTGCAGCAGCCCCTTGATCACCCCACGCCCCGAGCCATACATCGAATCGACCACCACCCGCTGCGGATTGTTGGCGATCACGTCGAAGTCGATCAGCTTGTGCATCTGCTCGGCATAGGCCAGGTTGGGGTTGAAGCGCGTCAGCAGCCCGGCGCGCACGGCCTGATCGTAGTCCATCAGGTTCGGGCCGCGGGCGCGGGCCTCGTTGTCGGCCAGGAACAGCTCCACCCGCCGGCACTGCTCGGTCAGCGCGCTGCCGCCATAGGCCGCCTTCAGCTTCAGGCCGTTATAGCGCGGGGCGTTGTGCGAGGCGGTGATCATCACCCCGCCCGCCGCGCCGGCGTGCTTGACGGCGTACGACACGGCCGGGGTGGGCGCGTCGGAATGGGTGAGCATGACGCGGAAGCCGTTGGCGGCCAGCACGCGCGCCACCTCCGTGGCGAAGCGGTCCGAGAGGAAGCGCGTGTCGAAGCCGACCACCATCAGGCGCGGGTCGAACGGCCTCACCCCCACCCCCGGCCCATCCCCCTCTCCTGATCCAGAAGAAGGATCGGGAGAGGGGGAGGGGTGAGGTCCGTTGGCCTTGGGCGCGCCCAGCGTGGCCCAATCGGCGGACGACACGGCGTCCGCCACGCCCTGGGTCACCAGGCGCAAATTGTCGAAGGTGAATGTGTCCGCGATCACGGCTCGCCAGCCGTCGGTGCCGAAGTGGATGGTCATGGGTGTGGGGGTGGGAGTAAGTGTGTGGGCGTATGGGAGTGTGGGAGTATGGGAGTGGAGTGCGCCCTTTGGGCTGGACAGATTTGGACCCTATTGAAGGGTACACGGGAGGTGGCTGGGCGCGAAGAGCCCTAAA
>JAYTFQ010000742.1:0-3062 GCA_043734225.1 Anaerolineales bacterium
ACGCCCTTGTCCTGCCGGCCGTGGATAATCAGCGTCGGCGCCTTGATCTCGCTCAGCCGGTCCAGGTAAACCGTGCGCAGGCCGGACCAGGTCATCTGGGACCGCTGAAAACGGGTGAAGGCGCGCCCGGCCAGCGGTTTGCCCGCTTCGGCAAACACCTCATCGATAAGCGCCGCCGGCGCGGTCAGCGGGTCATTGAAGACATTCGCCAGCCCAGCCTGCGCCATATCGCGGCTGCGGGCGGTCAGCCGCCAGGTGAACTCCATCAGCCCCGGCAGCTTCACCATGGCATAGCTCAGGCGATGCCCGGAGACCGTGCGCTGCAGGCCATAGCTGTCCACCAGCGCCAGCCGCGCCATGCGCTGCGGCGTGTTCAGGGCCGTGCCCAGCGCCAGCGCGCCGCCCATCGACAGCCCCACCAGGCTGGCCCGCGCCAGGCCGAAGGCGTCCAGCAGCGCCTGCACAAAGTCCAGGTAGAACTCCGTGGTGTAGGCGATGTCCGGCCGGTCGCTGTCGCCATAGCCGGGCAGGTCCGGCGCCCACACCTGGTGCTCGGCCGCCAGCGGCTCGATCAGCCCTCCCCACGAGAGCGTGGCCGAATCCGTCCCGCCGCCGTGCAGCAGCAGCACCGGCGAACCAGCCTCCCCGGCCTGCCAGTAATGCGTTTTGATTCCATTGACCGTCGCAAACAGCTCGTGCATCGCGCTTGCCTCCCACCGCCACCCCGCCCTATGATAAGATCATCAACACTAACGCACCGCCAATTACCAATTACCATCTATGTCTAACCGCTCCCTCTGGAACTGGACCATTGCCATCGGCGCCGTGCTGGCGGTTTTGGGCGTCGTGATTGCCCGACTGCTGCAGGCCCTGCTGCCGGCCGACGCCATCAACATCGTGGTGGCGGTCTTCTTCACTATCTGCGTGCTGATCATGAGCGGCCTGATCGCGGCCAACAGCCTACGCCGGCGCTGAACCAGCAGCGCTTACGGCGAGGCCAGCGCAATCCACTTTTGCAGCTCATTCCGGTCATACAGCTCCACTCGCAGCCCGCGCGCCCGCTCCAGCGCGCCTTCGGTGAAGATGCTGGTGGTCGCGATCATGCCGATATCGGCCTGCGTGGCCGGCAAGGATTGCTCGAAGCGCCCGATCACGTCCGAGGTGACTGGCACAATCCAGCGCACGCACAGCGCCGCGTAGCGCGTGCCGCTGCGCTCCAGCGCGAAGATCACCTCGCGCGGGGTCTCGTCCAGCGGGTCCTGGTGCACCCACAGCCCGTGCACCTGGTAGCCGCGGGCCGTGAACAGTTTGCTCATGGCTTGCTGAAAGTAGTCGACGTCGTTCAGCATCAGCCGCCAGTCCGGCCGGCGCCCCAGCCGCAGCTGCATGCCGGGCGTCATGCGCGCCACAGATAGGGCCAGCACGCCCAACGCCGCCAACAAGATGCCAAACAAGACCACTTCGCGCACGGCCACAAAGCGAAAGTCTAGCCGCCGGGGCGCGGATGTCAACTCCGGCCCGCCAGGGACCGCGCCGCTCTCGGTGGCCGCGCTGCGCGCCATGCGCCTGCGCGCCCAGGGCCTGGCGCCGCGCTGGCCGAGCGGCGCGCTGCTCCCGGCCGTGCAGGCCGTGGTCGGCGTCAATGCCCAGCTGCTTTCGGCCATGGGGCTCTCGCTGCGCGCCCGCGTTAAGGGGCTCACCTGGGAGGCGCTGGAGGCCAGCCGCGTGCAGCGCCGCGACCTGGTGCGCACCTGGTGCATGCGCGGCACCCTGCACCTGATGCCTGCCGCCGAGCTGGACGCGCTGCTGGCCGCCATTTCGCCGAATGACATCAGCGGCGTCTGGCGCTGGCTGGAAAAACGCGCCGGCCTGGCCGGCGAGCGCGCCCGGCAGGTGGTTGATAGCAGCTATCAGGTGCTCAAGCGCGCCGGCCCGCTGCCGCGCCGCGCGCTGATGCAAGCTGTCTCGGCCGAGGTTGGGTTCGAGACCCAGGCCGCCGCGGCCGGGGTGGTGTTCCTGAACGGCATGCTGGGCCGGGTGTGCTTTGGCCCGCTGGATGGCGCCGAGCCGACCTATGCCGCGCTGGACGACTGGCTCGGCCGGCCGGTCACGCTCGCCGGCCCGCCCGACCACGCGGCGCTGGCGCGGCGTTATTTGCGCGGCTATGGCCCGGCCGCCCCGCGCGACTTTGCCGCCTGGTGGGGCCTGAGCCTGGGCCAGGCCAAGGCCGCCTGGGCGGCCCTGGGCGCTGAGCTGGTTGAGTTTCACCTGGACGGCCAGCCGTTGTGGCTGCTGGCGGCGGACGCCCAGGCCCGGCCCGAGCCGGTGCCCAGCGTGCGCCTGCTGCCTGCCTTCGACACCTACCTGCTGGGTTACGCCGCCCGCGAGTTCGCCGTGCCCAAAGCCTATCAAAAGCACATCTTCCACGGCGGGCAGGTAGTGCCCACGGTCCTGGTCGATGGCCTGGCGGCCGGCACATGGCACTACGAGCAGCGCGGCGGGCAGATGCGCATCGATGTCACGCCCTTCGCCCGATTCAGCCGCGTCGAGCGTGAATTGATTGCGGAAGAAGCGGATGACATTGGGCGGTTTTACGCGACGCAGGCCGCGCTTAGTTTTTCCGCAGCCTAGCAAATCTGGATGCACGCCACCGGCACCTTCGTTCGCCGCCGGGAGCAATTCAGTTTGAGGGCAAACGTGCAATGCGCCACTCCACTCCCCCTCGCCTGGCTACGACCTTGTCTTTCGCGGTCGGGCGAGTGGGGCCGCTCGCAAGGTGGGCCGGGCGCGCTGCGTGCTTCGGCGCCGCCCGGAGCCCGGGGTGCACAATTGTCCCCGCAGCGCAGCGGAGTGGGATGGCCCCTTCTTTCGCGGCCTTATCGCGGCCAAACCCCTGGCGGGGCAGGCGCAAGCAGCCGCCGGAACAGAAAAACCTACCCCTGTGAGGACGGGGGCCTGAGGGGCATAAGCGTTAACTTAACAGGTCGCCGACCGCAATTGACGCAGATGGCGGCGATGGGGCTGCCGCCAATCGCGCCTGCAAGGCGCTCCTACAATTAACA
>JAYTFQ010000743.1:0-4172 GCA_043734225.1 Anaerolineales bacterium
GGGGTCTGACCACGGCATCCCATTCAGCCAAAACATCCTCGATTTCCTGGTTCACGGCGAAGCAGCCGCGCCGTCTGGCTGGTCGTTACCATTCCGGAATGGATTCAGCAGCATTGGCGTTCGGCGCGCCGGCGGGGTATTATTCTCATCCATCTCGCTTCAGGGGAGTCAGCCATGGCCAAAGACGAAGAAGTCATCAATAGCCCGACCGCCTGGGTGAAGAAACACATCGAAGAGTATGTGGCGACGGACGGCGCGCAGGGGCACGACTGGCGCGGCTATCCCACGCTGCTGCTGACCACGCGCGGGCGCAAGACCGGCAAGCTGCGGCGCACGGCGCTGATCTATGGTTACGACGGGGACAACATTGTGCTGGTGGCCTCGCAGGGCGGGGCGCCCAGGCACCCGCTGTGGTATTTGAACCTGGCCCACCACCCGCAGGTGGATGTGCAAATTCGCCAGGAGAAGCTGAGCGGGCACGCGCGCACCGCGACCCAGGAAGAGCGCCCGCGGCTGTGGCAGTTGATGGCGACGATCTATCCGCCGTATGACGCCTATCAGGCCAAGGCCGGGCGCGAGATACCGGTGGTGATAGTCGAACCGGTAAAGTAACAAGACAAGAAACAAAACGGGCCGTCGAATTCATCGACGGCTCGTTTTGTTTCTGAGGAATGCTTTACTGCCTTCTGACCAGCGGCAGGAACAACTGCAAAAACAGCGCCGCCTCATACGAGCCGATGTCGCACACGGCGCCGGGCACGTTGTCGCCGTCGGCGGGGCGCGCCACGCCGCGCTGGTCGCGGTTGTTCACCAGCGCGTTGGCGCAACTGGCCGGGTCGCCGTGATCGCGCGCGGGGCTGCCGGCCAGCAGGGCGCGGGTGAAGGTGGCGCCGGGGGCGTTCAGCGCCAGGGGGCCCAGCAGCGGGTCGGCGGTGGTGAAGCCGGCCCCGCCGCAGCTGGCGGCCGGGAACTGCAAATTATGGGTGCTGGCGGCAATGGCGCCGGAGCAGTTGCCGGTGGTGTTGTTGGAGAAAATGGTGTTGGTGACGCCGGCCGTCGCGCCGGCCTCCACGCGCAGGCCGCCTCCGGTGGGCGCCTGGTTATCCGTGATGGTCAAGTTCCACAGTTGGGCGGTGCTGCCGCCGCCGGCATACAACCCGCCGCCGGAGACCAAAGCGATGTTGTCCGCCAGGGTGACATTGGCCAGGGTGATGACGGCGTTGCCGGCGAGGCCGATGCCGCCGCCGGAACCGGTGGACTGGTTGCCGTTGAAGGAGCTGTTGAGCACCGTGGCGCTATAGTTGGCCAACAGAGCCCCGCCCAGACAATTGGCCACGGTGCAAGCGTTGTCCTGGAAGACGGTATCGGTCAGCACCACTTCGGCGATGGCCGCCACTCCACCGCCGTCGCCCTGGCTGGCATTATTAACGAACTGGGCGTTGCTGATCGTCAGCGCGCCATAGGTGGCCAGGCCGCCGCCAAAGCAATAGATTGGGTTGGTGCAGGTGTTGCGCTCGAAGCGGGCATTCGAGATCGAGACAGCGCCACCGGCCCACACCCCGCCGCCGCGGCCGCTGGTGTTGCTGATGAACTGCGTGTCGGTGAGGGTGACGCTGTCGCTGCCATACAGCCCGCCGCCCTCGCAGCCGGCCGCGGCGCAGGCGTTGTTTTCAAAGTGGGCGTGGGTCACCGTCACGCCACTGCCGACCCACAGCCCGCCGCCGCCGAGCCGGCTGGTGTTGCTGTAGAAATTGGTGCTGGTCAGAGTGAGGGCATCGCTGGCCAATAGCCCACCGCCGTAGCAAGCACTCTCGGTGCAATGGTTGTCCTGGAACAATCCGTTCGACACCACGGCCGCGCCGAAGGCATAGGCACCGCCACCGTAGCTGAGGCTGGTGTTATGAATGAACGAGGTGCCGGTCATGGTGAGCGCGGCGCGGGCATTTAGTCCGCCGCCTTTGCAATTGCTGCCGGTGCAGGTGTTGTCTTGGAAATTTCCGCCAGTCACTTGTGCGATGCCGCTGGCCCACACTGCACCGCCGTAGCCGAGGCTGGTGTTGGTGAGGAAGTCGGTGTTAGTCAGGGTGAGCGCGTCGTTGGCATACAGCCCGCCGCCGCGGCAGCCGCCGGCGCTGCTGTCGGTGCATTGGTTGCCCTGGAAGCGGGCGCTTCTGATGCTGGCTGGGCCGCCGGCAAACAGGCCGCCGCCGTGGCCGGTGCTGCGGTTGTTGATGAAGTCGGTCAGGGTCAAGGTCAGGCCGGCGCTGACATGCAGCCCGGCGCCCTTGCAAATCGCGGTCACGTAGCAATGGTTGTCCTGGAAGCTGCCGCCGCTGATGCTGGCCGCGCCGCCCACAAACGCCCCGCCGCCAGATTGGGCGCTGCTGTTGTTGATGAAGTCGGTCTGGGTCAGGGTCAGGCCGGCGCTGGCATACAGCCCGCCGCCCCGGCAGCCGCCGATGCAATGGTTGTCCTCGAAGTGGCCGCCGGCTGCCTGCGCCGCGCCGCCCACCCAGGCGCCGGCGCCCTGCCCGCGGCTGTTGTTACTATTGAATTGGGTGCCGCTGAGGGTTAGCGTGGCGCTGACATACAGTCCGCCGCCCGGGCAGGGATCGACGGAGCAGCCATTGGCCTGGAAGCTGCCATTCGTCAATGTCGCGGTGCTATTGGTCCAGGCCCCGCCGCCGCCGGCGGTGCTCTGATTGCTGCTGAATTGGGTGCCGCTGAGGGTCAGGCTGCTGTTGGCCAACAACCCACCGCCCTGGCACGGGTCGGCCGAGCAGGTGTTGCCCTGGAAGTGCCCGCCGGTGAGCGTGGCCGCGCCCGCCGCCCAGGCCCCGCCGCCGTTACCCGAGGCTGTGTTGCTGATAAAGTCGGTGTTGGTCAGGGTCAGGCTGGCGACGCCATACAAGCCGCCGCCCAGGCAGGCGCTATCGGTGCAGCGGTTGCCCTGGAAGCTGGCAATCGTCAGCCGCGCGGCGCTGTTGGCCCACACCCCGCCGCCCTGGCCGGCGGCGCTGTTGCTGATGAACTGGGTGCCGCTCAGCGTCAGGCCATCGACATTCAGCCCGCCGCCCTGGCAGGCGGCCCCGGCGCAGGTGTTGCGCTCAAAACGGCCGCCGGTCACCAGGGCGTTATCGTTCACCCAGGCCCCGCCGGCGTTACTCTGGCTGGTGTTGCTGATGAACTGGGTGTTGGTAAAGATAGCGCCGGCGCCGCTGTACAAGCCGCCGCCGGTGCCGGCCGCCGCAGTGCTGCTGAGCACCTGCACCTGGTTGAGCACCAGCAGCGGGCTGCCGGCCAACAGCGCGCCGCCATTGCCGCTGGCGGCATAGCCGTTCTGGATGATCAGATGGGTGAGCGTGACCGGGCCATTGGCGGAGATGTTGAACACGCGGCTGGCGCCGGCCCCGTCCGCCGCCACGCCCGGCGCCCCGCTGCCGTCGATGGTGATGCTTTGAGTGATGGGGATTTCGCTGTTGAGCACGATGGCGTTGCCGGTCTGGGTGTTGCTAAAGGTCACCGTTTGCCCATTCAGGGCGCAGGCCACGGCAGCGCGCAGGCTGCCGGGGCCGTTGTTGAATCCATTGGTGACCACCAGGGCGCCGACCCCGCACAAGGGCGGCGGCCCGGCCGAGACGTGCGCGGCCGAGATGGGCCCGGCCGAGATGGGCGCGGCCGAGACGTGCGACGCCGAGACCGGCGCGGCCAGCCCGGCCAATAGCAGCGCGGCGCTGGCCAGCAGGCGGGTGAAGCGAACAACAATGGAGGGGCGCGGCAGCGGCATTGGGCCTCACGATGCGGCGGCGAGTTGAACGCAGCCTGAGAATATGTCTTATATGACGCTTGTTTTGATATGAGACGGAGACGATAGTATAGGCCAGATTAGATTAAGCTCATAGCTGGAAACCTAATCTCCGATCCGCGGCGCCTCGGGTGCATTCGCGAATTTTGGCCGACTCGTCGCCTATCTGGCGCAGTCCGGAGTTGATGCACATTAACAATTAAATGCCGTAACGCCGGACGCGCCAGCCAGCGACTGGAAGTCGCCCCTGAGGGCCTGCGGCCGGTCGTCCACCTGCGTGGACGATGCCTATAGGCTGAGCGGGTCTTTCGTCCGCGCAGGTGCGCAGCACTCCCGAAGCAAAGTGCAGGGAGCACGAGGACCCGCG
>JAYTFQ010000744.1:0-2610 GCA_043734225.1 Anaerolineales bacterium
CACCTCTTTGTTCACCGAACGTTTGATTGAGCGCGCCGAGAGCGCCTTTGGCGATGCCTTCTGGGGATTCTGGATGTTGGGGGGCGCCTCCGGCGGCGGGATGGGGTTTATCGTCGATCCACTCCGGCGGGATGCCATCAAGGGCGAGCTGCCGGTTCTATTGGCGCGCACAAAACGCGAACTTGAACATGCCCTGCCCTTTGCCATGGACCCCGTGGTGTATGACTTTTCAATCAACCATCGTGGAACCTGGGGTGAGTTGCTGGCGGGCGAAACGGCCCTGCTGCCGGCGGAATACTATACGCTGGTGGTGCCGGACCTGCTGCGACGCGACCCGGCCCGGCTCTCGCCCGGCCGCCGAGTGGAGCTGGACCGCTTTGCCGCCGCCTGCCGCGTTCAGCCCGAGTTGGCGGGCATGGTGCAGACGCTTTTTGAGCGCATCATGCCGCGGGCCAACCCGGTGGGGCGCGAGGGACAAAGCCTCAAGGCTTTGCTTCAGGAATTGGGTTTTGACCATGCCCAGCACGAACAAATCCGCGATGATGTGCGCAGCGGCCGCATCGGGCTGGCGCAAAATCGGCTGCCGGCCAGCACGACCATTGGTGATGTGGAGCCCGGCGATGTGTTCCAGGTAAGGGACTGGCCCGATCTGGCTGGACTACAGGCGACCGGCACGGTCTTATTGCGGGACGGGGCCGCGGCGGTGGTAACGCTGGCGGCCGGGGTTGGGAGCCGCTGGACAGATGGCGCGGGGGTGGTCAAAGCCATCAATCCGTTCTGCAAAATGAACGGCCAGCAGCGCACCTTTATCGAGATCCAATTGGCCAAGAGCCGCCGCATCGGCCAGATGTGCGGGACCTGGCCGGCGCATATCATCACCACCAGCTATCTGACCGACGCGCCGGTGCGCGCCTTTCTGGACCAGCAGGAGCAATACCATTACCCCGGTCCGCTGGTGTTTTCACCGGGACGGGCGGTGGGTCTGCGGCTGGTGCCCACCACGCGCGACTTGCGGTTTGCCTGGGAAGAGCAGCCGCATCAGTTGCTGGACGAGCGGCAGCAGCGCATGCGCGACAGCTTGCACGCGGCGCTGATTAACTGGGCCCGCGACATCGGGGAAGGCAGCGACTACACCGACAACCTGCCGCTGCAATGCCTGCATCCCGTGGGGCATTGGTATGAGATCCCCAATTTGCTGCGGAACGGCGTTTTGGCCGACTTGCTGCGGCAGCGCCCGCAGCTTCAAGTTCTGCTGTTGCACAATGTTGACACGGCTGGTGTGGACGTGGACCCGGCTTTGCTGGCCTGGCACTGCCGATCTGGGGCCGCCATGACCATCGAAGTTATTCCGCGCCAGATCGATGATCGGGGCGGCGGCCTGGCGCGCATCAATGGCCGACTGCGTCTGGTAGAAGGCCTGGCGCTGCCAGGCGAAGAGGATGAGTTTCGGCTTTCGTATTACAACACGAATACCTTTTGGATCCATGTGGATCGCATGTTGGCGGTTTTTGGACTGACGCGCGATGACCTCAGCAACACGGAACGTGTGGCCGAATCCATCCGCGCAGTCGGCGCGCGGCTGCCGACTTATATCACTCTGAAAGAAGTGAAGAAGCGTTGGGGCTATGGCCAGGAAGACACTTATCCCGTGGCCCAATTTGAAAAACTCTGGGGAGATATGACGGCTCTGCCGGAAATGGATTGTCGTTACGTGGTGGTGCCTCGGCAGCGCGGCCAGAATCTCAAGAGTGTTTCCCAGCTAGATGGTTGGCTGCGTGATGGGTCAGCCGCTTACGTGGAGTCGCTGTGCGCCTGGGAATCGGCATCGCCAAACGTGCGAGCGTCACTGCGGTCAGGTGAGAAGTAACGCTCGAGCCTTGGCCGAGTGGACCACATAGGCGAAAAAGTAAGCACCGCCGATCAGAGGATCGGCGGCGCTGTTTAGTAGCTGGGCTAGGATTCGAACCTAGGACCTCCGGGTTATGAGACAAAATCGTGGCACGTCATGTTTTGGCCTGCGGGCACGTACTTCAGCCTAAACCGACGATCTCAGGCTACCGAAAGCCTGACGAGTTATGATTCCAGTGTAAATGAAGTGCGATTCGAGTGTCAAGTACCAAATTGATTTAGCAGACCAGTCCAATCCTCAAGTGCGAATGAGGTTGGAATCACCCGGCTGGGTTGAACCAATCATGCAGCAAACAAAGGTACGGCTCAGCCTGGCGCCAATCCTGGCAGGGATCCGGCGAATAAGAGGTTGCCAGCCATATCCAAGTACCAGAGTTTTGGATATGCCGGAGCGATGGGCCGCCATGGGCTTCGGATTTTCACAATCTCAGACAGTCACACATTGGATGCCACACGACGCGTCAATGACAGCATGCTTCGTAGGCGTTTCGTCCGAAAATCGAATGACCTCCGTAACCGTCCACATGCAATGCCGGCCTGTGATCGGCGTGCCGACTGTCACTGACGAAATGCTATAATCTCTCAGATCAGTTGGGTGGAGGGATGACCATGAAACCAGCACCAAAAACCAGATTGATGGGGCGTTACATTGTGACCGATCCCCGGATCAGCCATGGCAAGCCCACCTTTCGTGGCACCCGG
>JAYTFQ010000745.1:0-3677 GCA_043734225.1 Anaerolineales bacterium
AACTCGCCTCAGCAAGCGCCGCGATCGCCGACACCGCCGCCGGGTGCTGCCCGCATGGAACTGTGGCGTCGATAGGTTCACAACCTCTCAGGGTGACAGGCGTAGAGTGTTGATAAAGCGGCGTTGGTGTCGTGACATTGCGAGCGGCGAGGTGCGATGCAGTCAGTGATTTTCTCCCGCTCGGTGGTTGTCACCCTGAGTAGCCATGCCGCGCGTGCGCGTTGCGTGTTTCGACGCCAGAAACTTAGCTTGCGCCAGCTGTCCACTCTGAGCGCGAATGCGCTGGGTTGGACCATACGTCGAGGTCGTGCGCGAAGGGCCTCCCGCCTTGGTCTGCACGATGGTTGGTTTCTGAGCAGCGCGAATACGCTGCCATGGATCGTGTGATGCTGTGGCGCGCGTCAGGTTAGCGCCCCTTTGGGGAGGGCCTTTGTCGGCGGGATGAGCGCCCTCCGAATGCGTGAAGACTGGAATGAATTGTGCTATGCGTTTTTCAATGTTGTGATGGAGACGCTTAATGACAAACTTACAGACTCTGCGTGAAGTTCCGCTGCACGCGGCCGGCATCAACAAGACCCGCACGGTGTGCGGCTACTGCGGCGTGGGCTGCTCGGTGGATATTCTCAGCAAGAACGACCGCATCATCGGCATCCAGCCGGCCATGGACGGTCCGGCCAACCTGGGCGCGCTGTGCGTCAAGGGCCAGTTTGCCTATGACTACGTCCATCATCCCGACCGGCTGACCCAGCCGCTGGTGCGCGGCGCCGACGGCGAGCTGCATCCCACCAGCTGGGACGAGGGCCTGAAGGCAGCGGCGGACGGCTTTCGGCGGGTGGAGCAGGCGCATGGGCGCGGGGCGATCTACGGCATTGCCAGCGGCCGCACGCCGACCGAAGCCGACTATGTGATGCAGAAGTTTATCCGGGCGGCATTCGGCACGCACAACATCGATAATTGCAGCCGGGCTTGACACGCCCCCACTGTCGCCGGTCTGGCGACCACGATGGGGCGCGGCGCGATGTCGAATCCGCTGTCGGACCTGGAAAAGTCGGACGTTTATTTCTGTATCGGCACTAACATGACCGAGTGCCACCCGGTGGCGGCTACGCGCCTGAAGAAGGCGCTGGCGCGCGGGGCCAAGCTGATTGTGGCCGATCCGCGCTACATCAAGTTGGCCGAGCTGGCCGATCTGTATCTGCCGCTGCGGGTGGGCTCGGATGTGGCGCTGCTGCTGGGCATGGCGCACGTGATTGTGCGCGAGAACCTGGTCGACCGGGCCTTTGTGGACGAGCGCACTACCAACAGCGAAGCGTTTATCGAGCACGTCAAACACTTCACGCCCGAGTGGGCGGCGGGCATCACCGGCGTGCCGGCCAAGGATATTGAAACCGCCGCCGTCATGTATGGCGCTGCCGACAAGGCCGCCATCTATTACACGCTCGGCATCACCGAGCACATCTGCGGCGTGGACAACGTGCAGAGCCTGAGCAACCTGGCCCTGCTGACCGGCCACCTGGGCCGCGAAGGCTGCGGCATCAACCCGCTGCGCGGCCAGAACAACATCCAGGGCGCCGGCGACGCGGGCGCCGCGCCCAGCGAATACCCCGGCTATCAGCCGGTGGTGAAGCCCGAGAACCGCGCCAAGTTCGAGCAGGCCTATGGGCGCGCGCTGGACCCCGAGAACGGCCTGACCAAAGTGTCGGCGCTGGAGATGTGCGGCGAGAGCATCCACGCCATGCTCATCGACGGCGAGAACACCCTGGTCTCCGACCCGGACCGGATGCACAGCGAGCACGCCTTGAAGAGCCTGGAGCACCTGGTGGTCATCGACATCTTCCTGACCGAGACCGCTGCCCTGGCGGACGTGGTGCTGCCGGCCACCTCGTGGGGCGAGACTGACGGCACGTATACCAACACCGAGCGCCGCATCCAGCGCCTGCGCGCCGCCGTCAATCCGCCGGGCGAGGCCCGCCCGGATTGGTGGATCGTCAGCGCGCTGGCGCAGCAGTTGGGCGTGGCGGGCTTCGGCTACGAGTCGGCCGAGGAAGTGTTCAACGAGATGTGCGAGCTGGCGCCGATCTATAACGGCGTCGATTGGGACTTGATCGCCGGCGGGCAGTTTCAGTGGCCGGTGCCATATAAAGGCCACCCCGGCACGCCGCGCCTGCACGAAGGCAAGTTTATGAATGGCCGGGCGCTGTTCATGGTCATCGGCTACCGCGACCCGGCCGAAGTGGTGGACGAAGCGTACCCGGTGTGGCTGACCACCGGCCGGCGCTTGCAGAACTACCACACCCGCACGCAGACCGGCCGCTCCGAGGGGATTGAATACTTCGCGCCGGAAGAATATTTGGAAGTGAACCCCGCTAACGTGGCCGCCTGGGGATTGACCGACGGCGGTTTTGCGCGCGTCAGCAGCCGGCGCGGGTCCATTCGCATCAAGGTCAAGTCCACGCCGCGCTCGCCGCGGGGCACGGTCTTCGCCAGCTTCAGCTTTGCCGATACGCCGGTGAATATCTTGACCGGCTCCGGCTATGATCCGGCGACGCAGACCGCCGAGTTGAAGGTCTGCCCGGTGCGCATCGAGGCGCTATAGCAAAATCCCAGCCGAATGGGATGCCACGGCCCGCCGCCAACGGGCGGCGGGCCGTGGCATCCCATTCGGCTCAAACCTCCTTGGTATCTTTGGTTTCATGAGAGAGACAATATGCTGCCCCGCACGAGCAAGCGAAAACGCCCCATCTGGGCCATTGAAAACGATCAGATCCGCCGCAAGAACGACCTGCTGGCGGCGGAGGAGCCGCTAGAGATCATGCTGCGGGCCGGGGACGAGCAGCGCACGGTGGCCATCACCATGCGCACGCCCGGCGACGATTACGAGCTGGCGGCCGGTTTCCTGTACAACGAAGGCGTCATCCACGCGCATGATGATCTGGTCCAGATGACCTACTGCGTGGATGGCAACCAGCAGGAATACAACTCGCTGCGCGTGCAGTTGCGGTCTGAAACCTTCCCCGAGCTGCCCACCCTCGAGCGCCACTTCTTCACCAGCAGCGCCTGCGGCGTGTGCGGCACCACCATGCTGGATGATCTGAGCCAGCGCCAACTGCCGCCCATCCCGGCCGGGCCGGTGGTGCCAGCGGCGCTGCTGGCCGGCCTGCCGGACACGCTGCGGCGCTCGCAGCAGGTGTTTGAGAGCACCGGCGGGCTGCACGCCGCCGCGCTGTTCAACACGCAGGGCGAATTGCTGGTGCTGCGCGAAGACGTGGGGCGGCACAACGCGCTGGACAAGGTGATTGGCTGGGGGCTGCTGAACGGCCATCTGCCGTATCACGACAAGGTGCTGCTCGTCAGCGGGCGCGCCAGCTATGAGCTGCTGCAAAAGAGCTACGTGGCCGGGGTGCCGGTGTTCTGCGCCGTGTCGGCCCCCAGCAGCCTGGCGGTGGAGGTGGCCGAGCGCTTCGGCATCACGCTGGTCGGCTTCTTGCGCGGCCAGCGCTTCAATGTTTACACCGGCATCGAGCGGCTGGCCGCGAACTGAGTGATTGGTTTCCAGTAACCCCCCCAGCGACGCGGCGCGGACGCTCCCGCGTGACCAAGGAAATCAAGGAAGTTTTGGCCGAAATGGATGGCGCCCGGCGCCCCAACGTTCGTTGGGCCGCTGGGCGCCATCCATT
>JAYTFQ010000746.1:0-2805 GCA_043734225.1 Anaerolineales bacterium
GCCTTTTTTCCATCTTGAGGAGGGGGATAAATTCACAACCTCTGAGCGCGCACGCGCTGCCTCGGACCTCACGTCACGGTCGCGCGCGAAGGGCCTCTCGGACTGTCCTTCACGACTGTCGGTTTCTGAGCAGCGCATTCGCCCTGTCTCGGACCTCGCGTCATGGCCGCGAGTGACGCACCGGGGCGCTCAATAGTATCGGGCCCTGGCGTTGCGGCGGTATACTGCGGTTGCAGACATGTCATCACAATACAGGTGATACATATGAAGCTCATCAAAGACTATGCACATACTTTCGACGCTCTTTGGGTGGCGCCAGGGCATTGCCGGATTAGGGTATTTCGCGGCGACAACAAACCAGCTATTTTCATTTGTACTGAGCTTCAGGGGAATCAAAGTGGCAGCATAACTACAGTTGTCGAATGGCTGGCGACAGAGATATGGGAACAAGAAGGAAGACCGGACCAGTTTGTCTGGATTGAGCACTATCCCTCGGACGTCTCATCCTCTGGCGAGGAGACACTCGATGAAGTCACTTTTGCACGACCATTTGGCGCCCGATTCTTCTCTCCAGAATGGAAGCGGATAACTCGGCAAGAACTAGAGGATGTGATCGGAACAGATTTGTCATGAATCGAGCGATTTCATATTCCCGTTGGCATCCGCACGATTAGCCGCAGACAATTGCATTCCGGGTGGCCCAAAAACGGGGTCAGACCAAAAACGTGGCTCCTAGGAGATGGGCCTCCCGGCCAGTCCCTTGGGCTACCGGCTCCAAGATGCAAGCCAGCAATCGGCCGTGTCGCGCAACACGCCACGCGGGATCGCGCCTGCAAGGCGCTCCCACACCCTATCGACCAGGTTGTTAATTGTGGGAGCGCCTTGCAGGCGCGATTGTCGGCAGCTCCATCGCCGCCATTTGCGTCAAATTTCGGTTTGGAGCCGTTAGCTTAACGCCGGCGGGGTGCGAGCGTCCGCGCGTGAGCCACCGGTGGCTAAATGGTGACAATCCATGCCCGAGTGCCGGCCGTCACCAACAAATGCGTGTCGTCCGGTGACCACCGCAGTGCGATCACATGCTGACTCATCTCGCTGGTGAGTAACCGTTCGGACCCATCCTCGCCGACTAACTTGACGCGGCCCAACGCGTCACTTACCGCCACCCAGCGATTGTCGTGTGACCAGGCTCCCACTATGGGGCCGGCGAACCCTTGAACCATCGCATCGACTGCCGGATCCTGATACAGCATTTTGTCCGTCACTCGCCAGCGTCCACTCAGAGTTGACGTCCCCGTCCGCCATAAGGCGCCAGCCACGCCGCTTTAAAAGAGCTCCCTTCAGCCCGCGATTGGCGCCTGACCTGCCTAACCCTATAATGCCCCTGCGCCTCGGCTGCCGGGTCTGCTCGTCCGGCAGCGCGAACCACGCAGGACCAATCCCATGCCGCTCAAAAGATTACTGCCGCTGGTGGCCCTCCTTTCAATCCTGGCAGCCAGTTGCGGCTTGAAGTCGCCGACCGTAAACCCCAAGGATGTCCACGCCATCGAGTCCGAGGCCGCGCTGACTGTCTCGCCCAGGCCCACGGCCACCATCACCACCACGCCCAGGTTCAGCCCGACGCCCACGCCCACCGCCACCGGCTCAGGTGACGCTCCCAAACCTGTGCCGGCCGGCGACAATATCTTTGATTTGCCCGCGGGCAGCACCAATCTCCAACTTCAGTCTGACGGTCAGGGGCATGACAATCTTTTCGTCCAAAGCCCGGCCGCCGGTGGGACGGGCGGCCACTTCTATGCTCAAGCACAGCAAAACGCCAACGGAAGCTGGACGAAGCCCGCGCCCATCAGCGCGGCCTTTGAAACCTTGACCGGCCTGACAGCGGTGCCGGATGCTTCCGGCCGGCTGTGCCTGTTTTGGAGCGGCAGTTTCATCGACGCCTCTGGCAGCCCGGCCTACGGCCTCTTTCGCAACTGCCAGCAGGCCAATGGCGCCTGGACGCCGATGGCGGCCCAGGTCGCCCGCAGCAACACCTGGGCGGCCTTCTCGGCGGCTCGCGCGCCCGATGGCAGTCTGCAAGCTGTCTTCGCCACCCACGCCTTCACGCAGACGGCTCTGTTTTACAGCCCGATCAACGGCCAGATCACCAAAGCCCTGACCGGCACGCAGCTTTCGGGTAATCAGCAGGTGCTGTTGGGCCGGCTGGCAATTGACTCGCATGGGGTCTATCACGCCGCCTGGGTGGAATCAACCGGCGGCGATTCATTCCAGATTTACAGCCGCGCCTCGACCGACGGCGGCCACACCTGGAGCGCGCCGGAGCAGTTGTTTGCCGGCTCGGCCGACAATCCCGCCAGCCTGGGCTTCTACCTCCTGGCCGACCCGGTGGGCCAGGTCCACCTGGCCTGGCAGGCCAAGAGCCATATTTTCTATCGACGTTGGAGCGCCGCGAGCGGCTGGGGGGACAGCGTGGCACTCGTCAGCGACACGCTCAACAACGGCCTGGTGCTGGCGCTGACGAAAGACGGGTTGGCGCAGGCGATCTGGGATGAGTTTGGCGGCGGCGGCACGAAGCCGGTGGTCCGGCGTGTCCAATCGGCCAGCGGGGTTTGGGGCGCCCCCCAAACGGTGTCGCCAAGTGGCAGCTCTGAACTGGCGCTGGCGGTCGACGCGGCCGGCGCCAGCCACATCGCCTGGCACGCCGGCAACAGCGTGCGCTACCTCGTCCTGCCCTGACTGTGCGCCCGCGCTCACCCGCGAAGGTCTCTGAAAACTCTTGAAAAATCGCACTCAGCCGTAGCGGCGTTG
>JAYTFQ010000747.1:0-3667 GCA_043734225.1 Anaerolineales bacterium
CCCAACGTTCGTTGGGCCGCCGCTTCTCATTCGGCCAGGGGTTTGATGACGGCTCAGCGGGCTCAAGGTGCGGCGGGCGCGTCTTCGATCATGACGACCTCAGCCACCAGCCGAGCGCCGCGCTGTTGGCCCCAGGCGACGATGTGTTGGCCAACGGCCACCTGCTCCAGGCGGTAAGGCGCCAGCACCATCGGCACCGCCGCGCCGGCCGGCGGCCGCGTGCCCGTTCTCACTCGTTCCGCAGCACCGCCAGCGGCCGGGCGCGGGTCGGTCCCCAGGCCGCCGACCAGGCCGCGGCCAGCGCCAGCAGCACCGACAGCGCGGCCATACCGAGCGCCAGCGGCGGGTTAAACGACATGTTCGCCGCCGGCTGCAAGCGGTTGATAATTGGGATCACACCGGCGGTGGCGGCCACGCCGCCCGCGCCGGCCAGCAGGCCCAGCAGCCCGTTCTCAAGCAGGATGACGGCCAGCACGCTGCGGCTGGAATAGCCGACCGCTTTAAGAATACCCATCTCACGCTGCCGTTCCACCATGGCCAGGCCGACCGCGTTGGCGATCAGCACCGCGCCGGCGATCAGCGCCAGGCCGGCCACCGCAAACACCAGCTTTACCAGACCGTTATAGATACTGTTCAAACGATTGGCGATATCGGCCTTGCTGATGACCATTTGGCCCGGCAACTCCTGGCCCAGCGACTGGGTGATGTCCGTGAGTTGAGCCACCGGCGCTTGCCCGATGAACGAGGCGCGCGTGCCCGGTCCGCCCAGTTGCAGCGCGGCCGGTGTGTTGATGACGATGCCCTGCGGCGGCAGCAAGATGGCGTTCGGCCCCTCGTTGTAAAACCCGGCCACACGCAAGGTGGCTGTCTGGCCGGAGGCCAGCCTCACCCGGAACGTGTCACCCGGCTTCAAACCCCACGGCTGGGCGGCCAGGTTGTGCGGCAGGAACGCGGCCTCGGGCGCGCTGTCCCAGGCGGTGCCGTCGTCAAGCTGAATCTCTTGGCCGTTGGCGGCAGGGTCGTGCCCGGTGAGCGCCAACTGCGCCACCGCATTCGGCCCGCTAAGCTGGGCGGGCACTTGGTAGCTGGCGCGAACGGATTGCACTCCCTGAGCGGCCAGCGCCGCTCGGACCGCCGTGTCGTCCGCGGCGCTGCCATATACCCACACGTTGTCGCCGGTGGCGGCGACCTGGCGGCTGGCGGCGCGCTGGACGGCTGTGCTGAGGGCCATGGTGCTCAGGCTGATGGCGAACACGCCCGCGAACAGGGCGATGAGCGCGAACAGCACGCGCGCCGGCCGGCGGCGCAGCGAGCCGCGCGCCAGCGCCAGCGGGGTTTGGCCCGGCAGCGGCAGGCGCACCAGCACAAAGAAGGCCGCGCCAAACAATAGACCGAGCACGATCAGCCCGGCGATGGCCAGCGCGATGATGCCCAGGCCCTGGACCAGCGAGCCCATGATCAGGCTGCTCACCCCCACGAAGGCCAGCGCCAGCACCCCATACAGCCCAATGATCAGCAGGTTGGTGCGCCAGCCGCGCGCTTCGGGCAGATCGCGCAGCAGCACCGCCGGCCGAACCACGCTGGCGCGCGCCACGGCTTCCAGGCCGAAGATGATGGTGGTGGCCACGCCGGCCAGCATGCCACCCGCCACCGCCCACGGGTCAATGCGCCACGCGCCGGTGTCGCTCACCAGTTGCTGCACCAGGCCGACAATCAGGCCGGAGGCGACAACAGCGGCCAGGCCGCCCAGCGCGGCGCCGGCCAGGCCCAGCAATCCCGTTTCCACGCCGAACAGCGCCCACAGGTCGCGCTGGCGGTAGCCGTGCGTCTTCAGCACGGCGATTTCCAGCCGCCGCCGCGCCAGCAGCACCTGCATGGTGTTGGCCACGCCGATGCCGCCGATGAGCAGGCCCAGGACGCCGGCGCCCTTGAGCATAAAGGTGAACACGATAAACGCGTTTTGCGAGCGGATGGCCTGGTCGGCGGCTGATGCGGTGAGAACCCCCCAGCCGGCGCCGGCCAACTTCTGTGACTGGTCGCCGGCTTTGCCCCAGATGACGCCGGCCCGGTTAACGACCTCATTGAAGCCGCGCAACTGGCGGGCGGTGTCCAGGCTGTAGACCACGGCGTTGCCGCGCCGGTCGGGCATGATGTCGATGATGGCGGCCACGCGCATGGCCAGCGGCGCGGCGCCCGAGCCGATGTCGAGCGTGAAGCGGCTGCCCAGGCTCAGGCCCAGGTCCGCGGCCAGGTCGCGGGTGATGGCCGCCGAGCCTGGGTCGCGCAGCGCCTGCGCCAGGGTCAGGCCGGGCTCGCGCAGTTGCAATTGGCCGGCCAGCGGATACGTAGCTGGGTCGACGCCCAGCGCGCTGTAGAGCAGGTGCACCCGGCTGGCGCCCTCCGGCTTGAGAATGCCGGTCTGCGTTTCGGCTTCCAGGGCGAAGCCGCCGATCGTTCCGTCGGCCTGCCAGCCGTCCAGTTGCGCGATTTGCGCGGCGGTGAACTGCTGCGCCGGCCCGGCCTCGGATTTGGAGCCGCCGCTGAGCCCCGGCTGGAACACGGCCGCGTCGCCGCCCAAGGTGGCGCGTGGATCGCGCGCGAAGATGTCGCAAAACACGCTCGACACGCTCTGCATGGCCACCAGCGACATCACCCCGAAGGCGATGCAGGCCAGCGCCAGGCCGGTGCGCTGGCCGCCGCGCCACAGCGAACGCGCCGCATAGCGGATGTAGAACGCCAATTGCCCCAGCCCGCTCATGCCAGCCGGCCATCCACCAGATGCAGCCGGCGGTCGGCGCGCGCCGCCACGGCCGGGTCATGCGTGGCGATGACACAGGTCAGGTGCAGCTCGGCGCGCAGCCGCGCAAACAGCTCCAGCACCTGCTCGCCGGATTGGCTGTCGAGGTTGCCGGTGGGCTCGTCGGCCACCAGCAGGCTGGGCCGGGTAATGAGCGCGCGCGCAATGGCCACGCGCTGCTGCTCGCCGCCCGAAAGCTGGTGCGGCTGATGCTGGCCGCGGCGGCCCAGGCCCACCAGGTCCAGCATCTCGCCGGCCCGCTCGCGGATGCGCTTGCGATCCGGGTTGACATACAGCGGCACCTCGACGTTTTCCTGCGCGGTCAGCGACGGGATCAGATTGAACGATTGAAACACGACGCCAACTTTTTGGTTGCGAATGGCGGCCAGTTGGCTCTCGCTAATATGCGTAATGTCCACGCTGTCCAGCACGATCCGTCCGCTGGTGGGTGTGTCCAGCCCGGCCATCAGGCCCAACAGCGTCGATTTGCCCGAGCCGCTGGGGCCGGTCAGCGCCACCCACTCGCCGGCGGCCACGGTCAGCGAGACACCATTCAAGATGGCCACCTGGGCCTGGCCCAGCGGCAGCGAGCGGGTGAGGTCGGTGGCCTCAACCGCCGGATGCGACGATTGACTGTCCATTGATGATGACTCCATAAGCGGTCTCGAAACCAATAAACTTTCCAGCTAAAGCGGATGGACTGTCGCCCGGAGCGCGAACGTACGGACTCGTGTCGATTACCCTGGGGGCCCGCTCCCTGACTCAACACCAACCCGCCGCCGTTTGTGACAGAGCCGCGCGGGCGCAGGCAACCAAGGAAATCGAGGATTTTGCGGCGCAATGGGCTGGTGCAGCCGGGCGTTCGCCCGG
>JAYTFQ010000748.1:0-5044 GCA_043734225.1 Anaerolineales bacterium
CACCTCTCCAGCAGCTAAAGCGTAATCACCTGATCTGGCGGGTTGCCCGCCAGCGCCGCGTACAGGTCCGGGAAACACCCCACCTTTACCCCCGCCACAGTGCCGGAGGGTTGGCAGTTGCCCGGCTCGCCGCTGGCCAACCCGCGCTCCAGCGCGCACTGGTCGCACATCATCAGCAGCGTCCCGGTCTTGTCCGCCACCTTGGCCAGCCGCTCGCCAATCGGGTCGCCCTGACGCAGCACATAATTGTTGTCGTCGAAAAACATCATCCCGACCACCTCCGCCCCGTGGCGGCCGTCTTCCATCTGCGGCAAAATCATCTTGCCCAGCTTATAACTGGCAGTGTGACCCGATGTGGCAAAGATATAAGCGACTTTCACGGTTGTTCTCCTTTTAGCAGCTGTACGGCATCAAACAACAATTCTAGCATGCCGCCCGCCAGCACGTGGGAGATTTCCGCTTTTCTCCGCGCGCTCCGCGCACTCCGCGGTGCAAATCCCCACTCGCCAACCCGCCCCGGTTTTGACGTCTACCATCACCGGTGGTACAACCAATGGCCGGTGCTCGTCCACGCGGCAACATCGCTCACATTCAGAAGGCGGCGCAACCGATGAAAATTCTTAAGCGTATCTTGCTCGGGCTCGTCGGGCTCATTGTTGTCCTGGCCCTCGCGGCCGGCGGCTTCGCCCTGTACACTGTCCGCCGCTCGTTCCCGCAGACCAGTGGCAATCTGGCCCTGCCCGGCCTGCAAGGCCAGGTCCAGGTCATCCACGACAAACAGGGCATCCCGCACATCTACGCCGCCAACAGCCACGACCTGTTCATGGCCCAGGGCTACATCCACGCCCAGGACCGCTTCTACCAGATGGACTTCTGGCGCCACGAGACAGCCGGCCGCCTGTCCGAGCTATATGGCGCCGGCACGGTCAGCACCGATAAATTCCTGCGCACCTTGGGCTGGCACCGCATTGCCGAGCAGGAATACGCCGCCGCCGACCCGGACACTAAAGCCCTGCTCGACGCCTACGCCGCCGGCGTCAACGCCTATCTCGGCACTCACTCGCCCGCCGACATTAGCCTGGAATACTCGGTACTGGCGGTCGACGGCCTGAGCGACTACAAACCCGAGCCGTGGACCCCGGCCGACACCCTGGCCTGGGGCAAGGCCATGGCCTGGGACCTGGGCGGCAACCTCGACGACGAGATCCAGCGCGCTATCCTGAACAAGACCCTTGGGCCGGACCAGACCAACCAGTACATGCCGCTCTACCCCAGCGACCACCCCATCATCGTCCCCAACCCGGCCACCGGCAGCCTGCCGCTTGACAACCTGCGCCAGCAGATCACCGGCGTCAACGCCCAGATCGGCGGCTATTTCCGCGGCATCGGCTCCAACAACTGGGTGATTGCCGGCAGCCGCACCACCACCGGCAAGCCGCTGCTGGCCAACGACCCGCACCTGTCCATCCAGCTGCCGTCCATTTGGTACGAGATCGGCCTCAACTGCCAGCCGATCAGCGACGCCTGCCCGTATCAGGTCAGCGGCTATTCCTTCGCCGGCGTCCCCGGTGTCGTCATCGGGCACAATGCCCGCATCGCCTGGGGCTTCACCAACGTCAACCCCGATGTGCAGGATCTGTATATCGAGAAGATCAACCCGTCCAACCCCGGCCAGTACCAAGTCAACGGCCAGTGGCAAGACATGACCGTCTCCCAGGAAACGATCAACGTCAAAGGCGGCGGCAGCGTGCCGCTCATCGTCCGCGCCACCCGGCATGGCCCGCTCATCACCGACGTCTACGGCCTCAGCAAGTTCACCCAGCAGATCGGCCTCGACCCGGCCACGCCATATGCGCTCTCGCTGCGCTGGACGGCGCTGGAGCCGAATTACCTGTTCCGCTCCATTTTCAAGCTCAACCGCGCCGCCAACTGGACCGATTTCCGCGAGGCGCTGAAAGACTTTGCCGCCCCCTCGCAGAACGTCGTCTACGCTGATGTGGACGGCAACATCGGCTACCAGACGCCCGGCAATATCCCCATCCGTAAGCAGGGCGACGGGCTGGCGCCCGTGTCCGGCTGGACGGATGAATACGAGTGGACCGGCTTCATCCCGTTCGATAAGCTGCCCTTCGCCTATAACCCGCCCCAGGGCTACATCGCCACCGCCAACAACGCCGTCGTCGGCCCGGACTATCCTTACACCATTACCCTGCAGTGGGACGAAGGCTACCGCGCCCAGCGCATCGTCTCGATGATTACGGCCACCCCCAAGCTCTCGGCGCAAGACATCCAAAACATCCAGGGCGATGATATGAACCTGGGCTCAACCGAGGTGCTGCCCTATCTGTTGGGCCTGTCCTTCGATGACCCCAAGCTCAGCGGCGCGCTCAACCAGCTAAAGGGCTGGGACAATCAGATGCGCATTGATTCGCAGCCGGCCGCCATCTATATGGGCTTCTTCAACCGCCTGCTGTCCGACACCTTCGATGACCAGGTGCCCCAGGCCTACTGGCTGCACGGCGAAGACCGCAGTTGGGTCATCCTGCGCACCATCCTCAAAACGCCCGATAGTCCCTGGTGGGACAACACCACGACCACCGCGGTCGAAAAGCGCGACGACATTCTGCGCCAGGCTTTCACCCAGGGCTATGCCGACCTCGAAAAACGCCTGGGCACGGACTCCAACAAATGGACCTGGGGCCAACTCCACACCGCCACCTTCCGCAACCAGACCCTGGGCGAGTCGGGCGTGTCCGCCATCGAGAGCCTCTTCAACCGCGGCCCGTATCCCGTGGCCGGCGGCCCCTCCATCGTCAACGCCACTGGCTTCAACCTGTCCCTTGACGACGCCGGCGGCGCGGGCGGCGATCCGTACGCCGTCACTAGCGTGCCGTCCATGCGCATGATCGTGGACCTGAGCAACCTGGATAACTCGCTGCAGGTCTTCACCACCGGCGAATCCGGCCACGCCTACAACGCCCATTACATCGACATGGCTGACCATTGGCGCCTGATCCAGTATTACCCCATGCTTTGGACCCGCGCCAACGTCGAGGCCCAAAGCGAGGGCACATTGACCCTCACCCCGTGAGGCCGAGTACGTATCGGAAGTATTTCCCCAAATGGATGCGCACCGGCACTTTGTGTCGGTGCGCATCCATTTGGGGATTAATTTTTGTCATCGCCGCCTGCGCCCCCACCCCCACCGCGCTCCCGGTCACGCCCGCGCCGCCCACAGCCCTGCCCTCTTCCACCGCGCCGGCCCCCGCCACGGCTTCCCCCCTGTCCCCTAGCACCCCCGCGGCCACCGCAACTGCCGCAGCGCCTCCCACCTCCTCCGGCCCTCACACCCTCACCGTCTGTCTGGTCGGCGAGCCGCAGTCGCTCTACCGCTACGCCCGCTCCACGCCCAACCGCGCCCACATCCTGGCCGCGCTGTATGACGGTCCCATCGACACCGCCAACTTCGGTTTCCAGCCGGTGCTGTTTGACCACCTCCCCAGCCTGGCCAATGGCGACGCCGTACTCCGCGCCACCACCGTTCTCTCTGGCGAAACCGTGGTCGATGCCCTCGGCCGCGTGCAGCCGCTGCGTCCCGGTCTGACTGTTCGCCAACAGGACGGCACTCCGCTCACATACGATGGCGGCTCCGCCGGTCTGCACCTGCCGCAGTTGGTCGTCACCTTTCACCTGCGGCCCGGCCTGCTCTGGAGCGACGGCGCCCCGCTCACCGCCGCTGACTCCGTCTTCGCCTTCGACATTGCCCGCAGCCCCGACTCATTTGATCCGATGCGCACCACCGCCAACCGGACGCAAAGCTATCAAGCGGCCGACGCCACAACGGTCGTTTGGACCGGCTTGCCTGGCGATCTCGACCCGCTCTACGCCGCCAACATCTGGCCGCCCCTGCCGCGCCACCAACTCGGCACACTCAACGCCGCCCAAATCGCCGCCAGCGACCAAGCAACGCGCGCCCCTCTGGGCTGGGGACCGTTCACTCTGACGGCGTGGCAACCCGGCCAAAGCCTGGTCGTCCAGCGCAATCCTAAGTACTGGCGCGCTGCCGAGGGCCTGCCCCATCTCGATACTGTCACCTATCGCTTCCTGTCTGCGTCCTCCGACCTCGTCTCCGGCCTGCGTGACGGTACCTGTGACCTCGACCCCTCCGGCCCGGCCATGGACCATGCCTGGGGCCCGCTCCAGGCATACGCGTACCCTGGCCCGCTGAGCCTATATAACGTGCCGGGCAATGCGCTCGTCCACCTGGACTTCAACCTGGCGCCTTCACCCGCCTACACCGGCACTGCTGCCGGCTTCTTTCAAGACCTGCGCGTGCGCCAGGCGTTCTTCGCCTGCCTCGACCGCCAAAAAACCGAGGCAGTGAGCCTCGATCCACACCTGTCGCCTGCATGGGCCTTCTTCGCCGCTGCCCAGCTTCCGTTCGACCCTGCTCACGGACGCGATCTGTTGGCCCAGGCTGGCTGGCCCAATCCCGCCCCGCCCATCACTTTGGCCGGCGACGAGGCGTACCGGCAGTTGATGCAGGACATCCGGGCGCAGCTACTGGCGAATTGCGGGATTGCGCTCACGCTGCAAACTCTCACCGCCGGCGACCTGCTCGGCGATTGGCCTGACGGCCTCGTCTTTGGACGCCGCTTCGACCTGGCCCTCTTCGCCTGGCGCCTCGATCCCCTCGTGCCGTGCGAGCGCTTCACCACCGCCGAGATCGCCGGCGACCTCAACCCCGGCGGCGCCAATGACACTGGCTACAGCTACCCGGCTTTCGATGCCGCATGCCGGCAGGCTGTCTTTCCGCTTGATGGCGGCCCGGACCCACAGCACAGCCTCGATGCCCAGCGCCTCTTGGCAGCCGCCCTGCCCATCCTACCCCTGGGCCTGGAGCTGCGCCACGGCGCTTTCGGCCCTGGCGTTAACGGCTACGTCCTCGATCCCAGCTCGCCCTCAGAACTCTGGAATATCGAATCGATCAATCATTTCCCGAAATAACAAACGGGCCGCGCTGTGCGCGGCCCGTTTGTTATTT
>JAYTFQ010000749.1:0-6894 GCA_043734225.1 Anaerolineales bacterium
CACTGCAAACTCAGCTTCCGGCCCGACGCTCAGCCCGCTCACCCGCGCGCTGCTCACCGGCGGCGTGCTGGCCGGGCCGCTGTACATCCTGGTGGGCGCCGCGCAAATGCTGTTTCGGCCCGGCTTCGATCCCACCCGGCATGACCTGAGCCTGATGAGCAATGGCAGCCTGGGGTGGATCCAGATCGCCAATTTCATCATGACTGGCGCGTTGACGATTGGCGGCGCGGCTGGCATGCGCCGAGCGCTGCCGGCGGGGCGGGGGAGGGCCTGGGGGCCGCTGCTGCTAGCCGGCTACGGCCTGGGCCTGATGGGGGCCGGCATTTTCGTGGCCGACCCTGCGCTGGGCTTCCCGCCGGGCACGCCGGCCGATGCCCACGCCATCAGCGGCCACGGTCTGCTGCACTTCGTCAGCGGCGGCCTGGGCTTCCTGGGGCTCATTGGGGCCTGCCTGGTGTTTGCGCGGCGCTTCGCCGGACTGCGCCAGCGCGGCTGGGCGGCATATTCCGCGGCGACGGGCGTGCTATTTTTCGCCGCCTTCTTCGGCATCGCCGCCGGCTCCAACCAGAGCGGGCCGGGCCTAGCCGCGGTTGTGCTGGCTTTCACCGCCGCCGTGGTGCTGGGCTGGGCCTGGGTCTCGGCGCTGGCGGCGCGCCTGCAGGCGGAAGCAAGCGCGCCAAACGCCCTATAATGGACTGGCGGCTCCGAGAGAAGCGCCAAAATGAATTGGCAAGACCGCAACCCCAGAAACGCATCTGGGGCGGCGCGCGCTAAAATATTAGGATGAGGACAGATGAAAATTCATGCGCTGATCCAGGGCACCGGCAAGACGGCTGCCGGCATGGAAATACCCGCCGTGGTGGTCACCGCGTTGGGGACGAGCAAGAAGCCGGCGGTGCGCGTCACGATTAACGGCTATACCTATCGCAGCAGCATCGCCTCGATGGGTGGCAAGTTTATGCTCGGCGTGAGCAACGAAGTGCGCCAGAAAGCCGGGGTGGCCGCCGGCCAGGAAGTCGAGGTCACGATTGAGCTGGATACCGAGCCGCGCGAAGTGGTTGTGCCGGACGACTTCAGGAAAGCGCTGGCCAAGGATAAGGCGGCCAGCAAGTTTTTTGAAGCTTTGTCCTATAGCAATAAGCGCCGGCTGGTGCTGGCCATTGAGGCCGCCAAGGCCGCCGACACCCGCCAGCGCCGCATCGAGAAAACAGTCGGGCAACTGCACGAAGGCAAAGCTTGAGGAGATTGGACATGCAATTCATTATCTATTCGACTGAGCAGCCTGAGACCAGTGCGCCGCCCAGCATGGCACTGCTGGCTGAGCTGGGCAAACTGACCGAAGACTCGAAGAAGGCCGGTGTGCTGGTGACCACCGGCGGGCTGAGCCCCAAGGGCACCCGTGTGCGGCTGGCCGCCGACAAGTTCAGCGTCACCGATGGGCCGTTTATCGAGGCCAAGGAGCTGATGGGCGGCTTCGCGGTGATTGAAGTCAAGTCGCTGGATGAGGCCGTGGCCTGGGCCAAGCGCTTCCGCGGCATCGTGGGCGACGGCGAGTCCGAGATCGTCCAGATATTTGGGCCGAATGATTTTGGGGGGGCATAGAGAATGATGTTTACGTTGCAACGTCCGCGCCGCCCGGCTGGGCAGTTACTCAATTTGATTTTGGGCCCCTTGACGAGTGCGTCGCCAGCCTGTATCCTTAGCAAGCTAATGATTAGAACTCATACCCGGCCATGACCGAAGAGCAGCGGTTTGACGATTGGGAATTGCTGGCACAGGTTTCCCAAACCTATCGCGCCCTATCCGATGATTTCATCAATCGGATCGCGATGCACCGCGCCCAGGCCGGGCTGTTGTGCCGCTTGTTCGCCAATGACGGCATCACGCAATCCGAGATCGCCGAACAACTGTCGGTGCAGGGCGCCACGGTGACCAATATCCTGCAGCGCATGGAAGAGGCCGGCCTGGTCACACGCCGTCGCGACCTGGACGACAATCGCCTGGTGCGGGTTTTTCTGACCGAGGCTGGCCGCCAAAAGGAGCGCGCTATCACGGAACAATTTGTCCAACTGGAAAGCGCCGTGTTTGAGGGCATCAGCCAGCCGGAGCGCACACAACTGCGCCGCCTGCTGCGCCAGATGCTCAGCAATATGGCGGTTAAGGCCTGATGTTTCCCAGCACGCCATTTTTTTTGGCCGATCCCTTAGCCAGCTAATGGTCAGAACACTAACGAACAGTGTACTTGTTATCAACGTCATAAGACAATTTTTCGTTGCGCCGCTCTTATTGAGCGACAGATCGGGATCCTGACAAATGGTAGAAGCACAGGCAGAGTTTGTGACCGCCGCGTCCGAAGAGACTTTGCAGCGCGTGGCCGAGGCCTTGAAGGCCCGCAATTTTGACGTGGTGGTCGTTGAGGACGGCGCGGCGGCGCGAGCAGTGGTGCTCGAGCGGTTGCCCAAGGGCGCGGAGGTGCATTCCGGCAAGTCCAAGACGCTGCAAGACGCCGGCATCCTGGACGCGGTGCACGATGTGACCCAGTACGACGCGCTGCGGCCCAAGATGCTGAAGATGGACCGCGCCACCCAGGGGCGCGAAATCCGCAAGATGGTTGGCGCCCCGGACTTCATGCTGGGCAGCGTCAACGCCCTGACAGAAGACGGCATGTTGGTGGCCGCCTCGGCTACCGGCAGCCAGCTGGGTCCGTATGCCAACACGGCTGGCAAGGTGATCCTGGTGGTCGGCAGCCAGAAGATTGTGCCCGACCTGGAGACGGCGATGCGGCGCGTGCGCGAGTATGTGTTGCCGTGGGAAGACGTCCAGGTGCGCAAGATGGTTGCGACTGGCTCATTCATCGCCAAGACGCTGATCATCGAGCGCGAGTGGATGGCCGGGCGCCTGACGGTTATTTTGGTGCGCCAGCCAATCGGAATTTAGTTCAGGTAAGCAGGAGAGTATCCAATGTCCGGTAATAGCATGCAAGCGATCCGAGTTTATGAATATGGCGCCGTCGACCAGCTCAAGCTGGAAGTTGCGCCTCGGCCCGAGCCCAAGGTGGGCGAGGTGCTGGTACAGTTGAAGGCGGCGGGCGTGAACCCGGCCGATTGGAAGTTTCGCCAGGGTTATATGAAAGCCTACGTGCCCTTGACCTTTCCGTTGACGCCGGGGCTGGAAGGCGCCGGCGTGGTGGCAGCGGTCGGCGCGGGCGTGACCGAATTCAAACCGGGTGACGCCGTTTTTGGCCCGATCGGCGGCACCTATGCCCAATACACTGTGGCGCCGGTGGGTGATCTGGCGCTGAAGCCCGCCAAGCTTTTGTTCGAGGCAGCGGCCAGCGTGCCCGTGGGCGCGCTGACGGCCTGGGCCGCGGTCGAGGCTGCCGGCATCCAGCCCGGCCAGCGCGTGTTTGTGCAAGGCGCGGCCGGCGGGGTGGGGCTGTTCGCCGCGCAGTTGGCCAAGGCCAAGGGCGCGCACGTCATCGGCACCGCCTCGGCGGTCAATCCCGATTTCGTCAGATCGCTGGGCGTGGAAGCGATTGACTATGATGCCGCGCCGTTTGAGACAGTCGTGCGCGATGTGGACGTGGTCATCGACACGGTCGGCGGCGAGGTGCTGCAGCGCTCGTGGGATGTGCTGAAGCCGGGCGGCCTGCTGGTTTCCGTGGCCGGGCGCGCCACTGAGAAAGAAGCTCAGGCGAAGGGCAAGCACTTCCTGAGCCCCCGCCGCGCTCCGGCCAGCAACCTGGCGGCCATTGCCGAGTTGATCAGCGCCGGCAAGCTCACCCCGGCCATCCAGGCCACTTTTCCGCTCTCCGAAGCGGCCGCGGCCCAGCAGTTGTGCGAAACCGGCCACGGGCGCGGGCGGATCGTTCTAAATACGAACTGAAACTGTGTGGGGGTATGGGCGTACGGGGGTCTGGGGGAGCTGCTTCCACTCCCACACCCCCCTACACCCATACTCCCGCACGCACTTGCTTCTCCCCGCGCATCGTCTATACTCCTCGGCGCGAACCCAACTAAAGGACTCTGGCCATGGCTGTGACGATTACTGTTGCCCCGCGCGTACAAACGGCCGCAAAGAAGCTGCCGGTTGCTGAAAGCCGCATCCTGGGTGAGTTTATGCGGCTGATTTTGCTCACAGGCGTCAACCCGAGCAGCGCCGCCAGCACCGCCCATGCCCACCTTAAGCCGCTCAATCCGGCGGACAAGCCGCAGGCTTTCGGGGCCACGTTCGAACTGGCCATTAGCGCCCATAACCGTGTCTTCTATAAATTCTCTGGCTCGATCATCACGCTGACCAACCTGGTTCCCATCCCGCCAGCGCATTAGCGTCTGCGCCATCGCCTGCCTGGAAGACGGACGGATATCGCCGGCCGCTTCTAACCTGATGAACCCGACGTTAGAAAATCCCCAAAAACAGCCCCGGATCTAGACAGGCCCGCCAACGGGTGATAAGCTGGCGCACATTGGCTGGTGGGTAGTCCTAAACTGCCGCCGCCCAATCGTCTGAACGTCAAAATACAACTTAGGAGCGGTCGCATGCCCGTATTGCCGTTGGTCGCAATGCTTGGTGGTGTTATCATTGGTGCCTGCCTGGAACGCCTTGTTCACATCTTGCGCCAGCCTCAGAAGTAGACCGCTGGCGGACGATTGTTGTCCGCCAGCCACAACGGAATCGACGCGGGCCAGGTCTATGGCCTGGTACGCGGCTCCCGAATCTAACTAAAACCCAACATAACTTTCTGCTCCCGTCCGCGACTATTCATCAAGACGGTCGCTTCAGCTTGCCTGGCAGATGGCCAACAGCCGTTCAGTCGCCCAGTGCAATGCTCAGCCGGCGCCGCTTACGATTGACGATAGGGCAGCGGCTAAACTTTGCGGAACGGGAGTGCTATACTCTTGGCGGTTTCAAACCGCATGCAAACTTCTCCCTCCGCTGAAGCGGCGCTGTTGGCGCGCGCCCGAGAACTTGACCCGCGCGCGCTCGGACAGATCCACGACGAGCTTTATCCGGAAATCTACCGCTACGCGCTGTATCGCATCGGGGATGCTGAAGCCGCCGCCGATGTGGCCGCCGAGGTGTTCGTGCGTTTGCTGAACGCGCTGCACGCCGGGCGCGCGCCGCAAACCACCCTGCGCGGCTGGCTGTTTGGCGTGGCCGCCCACCAGGTGGCCGATTTCTGGCGCGATAAGCATGTGCCGGCCGAACTGAGCGAAAACCTGACGGATGGGCGCTCGGTGGCGGGCGAAGTGGAAGACCGGCTGCGGCATGCCGAGGTGCAGACGGCGATGCGACGATTGACCGAGGACCAGCAGCAGATTCTGGCGCTGCGCTTCGGGGATGGTTATTCAGTCGAGGAATCGGCAAACGTAATGGGCAAGTCGGTGACGGCAGTGAAAGCTCTTCAATTTCGCGCGCTGGAATCCCTGCGGCGCCTGCTGGGCGTGCCCAATGACTGAGCGCGACGAGCTGGCCGCGGCATTGGACCTGGCTCTGGCGGCCCTGGCGGAAGGCGCCAGCCTGGAGAGCGTTCTGGCCGCCGATCCGGCGCAGGCTGGCCGGCTGCGGCCGCTGCTGCTGGCGGCGCTGGCGGCCGGGGCTGGCGCCGATTTGCGGCGCATACCCGTTCCGGCACAGGCGTCCAGCCGCTCGCAGTTCCTGGCGGCGGCCGCGGAGAAGCGGCCCGCGCTGGCGCCAATTGGCCCAGCCGGGCGCGCGCCGCGAAACGGTTGGCGCGCCTGGTGGGGCGGCGGCAGCCGATGGCTGACGCGCACAGCGGGGGCGACGCTGATGGTGCTGGGCGGCCTGGGCCTGGGCGGCTATGGCGCTGTGGCGGCCTCGGCCCAAAGCCTGCCGGGCGACCCACTCTATGCCGTGAAGCGCAGCGTGGAGCAGACTGAGCTGTTGTTGGCGGCGAACGCGGCCAACCGGGCAAAGCTGCAGACCGAATTTGACGACCGGCGTGTGCAAGAGGCGCAGGCTGCGGCCAACGCCGGCCGGCAGGTGGCGGTGGATTTCACCGGTACACTCATCTCCATGGATGGATTGCAAGGGCAGCACTGGCTGGTCTCCGGCGTGGCGGTGCAGGTGGGGCCGCAGGTGCCCGTGACCGGCACGCCCAGCCTGGGGGCGCGGGTGCGTATTGAAGGCATGGTGCAGACAGTCGGCGTGGTGCAGGCCGAGCGGGTGACCGTGCTGCTGGATGGGACTCAGCCCGCCCCTGCGGCTACCGCCACGGGCACCCACGTGCCCACGATCACACCCAGCGCCAGCCTGGCCGCGCCCCAACCATCGGACACACCCACGCCAACCGAGTTGGCGCCAGCCAACACGCCAGTGCCGGCGGATACCGCCACAGCTACTAACTCACCCGCGCCGACGGCAACGCAGGTGGCCAGCGCGACGGATGATCACGGCGGCGGGCCGGGCCCCTCGCCTTCGAATACGCCGCAAGCAACCGATGACGGAGGCGGCGGGCCAGGGCCCTCGGCTTCGAATACGCCGCAGGCAACCGATGACAGTGGCGGTGGACCGGGCCCCTCGGCTTCGAATACCCCGCAAGCAACGGATGATGGTGGCGGCGGACCGGGGCCCTCGCCCTCGAATACCCCGCAGCCCACCAGCAACGGGGGTGGACCGGGGCCATCGGCCTCCAACACGCCCCAGCCGACCGAAAACGATGGCGACCATGGCGCTTCGCTGACTCCCGCGCCGACCGACGACGGCGGTGGCGGTGGCGGCGGTAGTGGGCCATCGCCCTCGAATACCCCGAAACCAGGCGACTAGAATATTCCCAAACATGACACCCCCCGGATTTAATAATCGGGGTGTTATGTTTTCTAAGCCTGGAAGCCTGGACTAGCCAAAACGAAGACCTCCGGCTAAAGTTTTGTT
>JAYTFQ010000750.1:0-11889 GCA_043734225.1 Anaerolineales bacterium
CTTAGCGCATCGCCATTCGCACCCGCCGGGCGATGAACATGACCAGGATCAGCCCCACGCCAAAGGCGAGCAGGCCGGGCACGTTGGCGCTGTCGCCGAAGCCGGTGGTGGGCAGGGCGGTGGCGCTCTTGGTGACAGTCGGGCCGGGCACCGAGGTGCCGGGCGTGCCGGTGGTGGTCACCTGGATGAAGGCCGGGCTGGGTGTGCGGCTGGGCACCTTGGTGGGCGTGCCTGGCCTGGGGGTGGGCCCGGTGGGGCTGGCGGCCGGCGTAGTGGCCGTGCTGGTGGTGTCACCGCCGGAAGGATGCTGCTGGGTTGCGGCCAGGCTGGTTTGCTGCGCTGGGCTGAGGGCGGCCAGCGTGGCGGCGGCGCTGGTGGCCTGGGCCATGGCGGTGACGGCCGCCTTGGTCTGGTCGGCCGGGCTCAGCGCGGCCAGGGTGGCGGCGGCGCTGGTGACTTGCACCACGCGGGTAGCGGCGGCGCCGGCGGCCTGGGTCTGGTTGGCCGGGCTGAGCGTGTTGGTCGGCGGCGCGGTGTTGGTGGGCAGCGGCGTATCGGTGGCGGTGGGCGCCACCACCGGCGTGGGCGAGGTCGTGGCCGTGGGCGTGGGCGGCAGCGCGGCGATGGTGGCCGTGGCGTCCAGGGCAGCCTGGGTGGCCGCCTGCACGGTCTGCGAGGCAGCGGCGTCAAGGGCGGCCTGGGTCATCTGCGCCGCCACCTGGGTGTTGCCGGCGACGATCTGGGTGTTGGTGCCCTGCACCTGCGCCACCTGCGTCTGGCGGGTGTGCAGTTGGCCGGGCGCAATCACCACGGCATAGGCGCCAATGCACACCAGCCCGATCAGGAAAATCCCGCCGAGCAGCAGCGCCAATATGATGAACATGCGGTTCGATGACTCTTCGGGCGGCGGGGGCGCCTCGGGTTCGAGTGGTTCGTCCTGTGCCATTGCGTTTCTCCTCTACAAGGTGTTCAGGCAGTCCTGAGTCTCACCGCCACGGGGCGGACACGATCCAGCCTAGGCTGGATCGAAGTCCGCCCCAACGTAATCGAGCCAAGCGCGATCGGTCCGGCCCTATTCCAAAATTTCTAAGTTCGCGAAGGCCACGCGCGCCGACGGGCCGGCGGCGCCTTCCAGCGCCACGCTGGCCACCGGCGTGCGCAGCCCGCTGGGCATCACCAACGGCCGCGCGCTCAGTTCAGTCACCGTGCCCACCTTGCCGGCCTCGGGCCCGCGCAGCACGCGCACGCGCCGGCCCACTTCCAGGGTCTGGCCGTCTAGCGGCTGCGGCGGCGGGAGCGACGGCCCGGGCAGCGGGATAATCAGCTCCGGCCGGCGGCCGGCAAATGAGTCGGCCGGCTGCGCGTTCAGCCAGGCTTGCCGGCCGGCGTTACTGGCCAGCAGGTTGTGGGCCGGGGCCGAAAAACCGCGCCCGCCAAACCCTTCCACCACCACGACCGGGAAGCTGGCCTTTTGGGCGGCCGGCAGCAGCGTGGGCGTCAGGCTGCCCAACAGCAAGCCGCGCACACCCACATCGCCCAATTGTTTCAGCGCGGCCGGGTCGTCCAGCGTGCCGGCCACCACAATCGCCCCGCGCAGCTCCACGGTCACCAGGCTGGCCGTCAGCGCGCCGCGCGGGCCTTCCGCCACCACCCGCAGCAGGGCCGTATCGTCCTTGCCGTTGCCCCACACGCCTTCCAGCAGGGCGCCGGTGGTTTCAATGACCACCCCCTGAGATTGCAAGATGGTGACCACCATGCCCGGTATGGCGGCGCGCAGCTCGAATGGCTCGGAGATGGCCGCCAGCAGGGCCTTGCCGCCGGCCGCCACCACCAGCCGCCCGTCCACCGGCGAGCGCGCGGTGCGGCGCCGCAGCCCCAGCCCGGTCTTGCGCACGGCAATCGGCTCGCCGGCCTTCACCGGGTCGCCGTCGTGCTTCACCAGCAGGCTGTCGGCCTCGTCGTCGGGCAGGCCCAGGGCGCGCGAAACATCCACCAGTCGGTGGTTCTTGGCTAATAAGGTGCGCGCCACCACGTCGGTCGGCTCCACGCGCTGCTTGGCCTGCACGATCACGCTGCCGGCCAGCGGCAGCAGGCGCTCGCGGCGCAGCGTGGCCAGCAGGGTGACGTGCGCGGTTGTGGGCAAATAAGCCATCGCGTTACACCCCGCCCATCTTCCAGGTCCATTGTTTCACCAGCTCCTGGCGCTGGTCGGCGGCGCGCGGCAGCGCCACCGGCCGGCCGCGCGCATCGATGATCACGCCCAGCACGCCGCCCTGAACCTTGAGCGTGTGCCCGCGGCCGAGCCCATAACCGGCGTTGAAGCCGGCGCGCGGCCGGACCGTGAGCTTGGCGGTGTGGCCGGCCGCCAGCGGCAGCACCGCCAGCGTGCCAAAGGCCACTTCCAGCGATACCTCGGGCACGCCGTCTTCGGCCAGCTTCACTGCGCAGGCCGGGTCGCCCAGGCGGGCGCGGCCAATCAGCCCGACGGCGGTGCCCAGGTCCAGGAAGGCCCGCGACTCGTACACCTGCGCCACCAGCAGCGGGTTGACCGTGGCCGCCGCGCCCAGGGCCGGGGCCAGGTGGTAGGCGTCAATCAGCAGCCGGGTGACTCCGCACGGCTGCAGGGCATCCAGCAGCACCAGCGCCGCCAGCCCGGGCCGCGGGGCGCGCCCCAGCACGGCGCCGCCGCCCACAATCAGGCTGAACCAGGGCAGCAGGTCTGGCCGCGGGCCGGGCACGTTGGCCGGCCAATCGGGCCGGGCGCGGCGCACGGCCGTGCGGATCACCTGGCGCGCCAGGGCCAGCTCCAGCCACAGCTCGCCCGGGTCGGCCGGCACGGTGCCGGGGTGGGCGGCTTTATCCAGCGCGAACTCGCGGAAGGCGTCGTCGCTGACCGCGGCCGGCAGCCAGCGCGTGGCCGCATCCACCGGGTTATCGGCCAGGGCGTTGACGGCGCCGGTTCCCAGGCCCAGGCCGGGCTGCACGTTCAGGCGCAAATTGCCGTTCCAGGCCGCGGCAATGCAGGTGGCCGAGGCGCCCACATCCACGCTGAGCACGCCGCGCGGCCAGGCCGGCAGCTTGCTGAGGAAGCGCGCAAAAGTGCCCTGCGCCTGGGCGGTGGGGTAGATGCGCCCGCCGGCCCATTGGGCCAACTGGGCGAAGCCGCCCACCTGCGCCAGCCGGATCTCTTCATACACGCGGCCCATCTCGGCGGCGGCTGGGCCCAACTGTTCGCGGCCCAGCTCCGGCTGCACGTTGGGCGCGCTGTGCACCGCCGACACCCGCCCGAGCAGCTCGGTCATGCGCGGCTGCAGGTCGGCGTTGCCCACGAACAGGGCCTTGGTCTGCGTGCCGGGCGGCAGCAAATGGCAGGCCAGGGCCACCGTCTCCACCAGCTTCAGCAGGGCGCGGGTGGCGCCGCCGTCGCTGCCGCCGGCGATGATCAGCAGCTCGGGCCGGGCGGCGATGACGGCGTCGATCTGCTCGTCCTCGCCGCGCACATCACCCAGGCTGAAGGTATCCAGCACGTTCAAATAGCTGCTGGCGGCCATGTGCCGGGCGCTGGCCAGCGACACATCCGGCAGCAGGCCCACCAGCAGCGTGCGCACGGCCGGGCCGGCGCTGGAGGTGGCCACAAAGCTATCTACCCCGCGCCCATCGGTGGTGGCCGGCATGGTCAGGCGGGCGTGCTCATCCAGCACCTGCCGGCCGGTGACGGCCTGCAAGACCTCCAGCGCGTGGTGCAGGCCCTCAGAGGCGTCGTGATAGGGCGCGTCCACCGTGGACGGCGCCTCGCCATAGCCCACAAAGCGATAGCCGCTCTCCACCACGTCAAACAAGAGCGCGCGCGTGTTCGCGCTGCCGAAGTCGACGGCCAGGAGGGTATCGGTGGAGTTAGCGTTAATGGACATGGAAATAGTTTTCGCGTTGCGTATGGCCTGGCGCGTGGTGCGTGGTCCGTGGTGCGTGGTCCGTATGACTCACCACGTACCACGTGCCACGTACCACGTACTAGCTCCTTACTTGAATAATTGACTCACAAATCCCCACGTTTCCCCCAGCCGCGCCGCAAAGATGGCCACGCTGGCGGCCAGCGCGCCGGCGTACATCATGCCAAAGGCCGCGCCGATGAACACCTGGCCCACGGCCGCCACCGGCTTCACCAGCGCCGGGCGCTCTGCCGGGCTGCCCGGCTCGGCGCGCCCGCCGTAGTAAAAGAAGCCCAGCGTGGCCAGCGTGCCGACGATGGTGAACAGCGCGCCCACGGTCAGCTCCGGCCAGTTGCTCTTGCCGAGCTGGTATAGCGGCACCATGGTGGCCGCCGCTTGCGGGATAAGTGTGCCGGTGAGCCCGCCGCCGACCGCGACCGCGATGCCGACGCCGACCATCAGCGCCACAAACAGCGTGCCGGCCCGCCCGACCACATGCACGCTCTTCAGCAGCAGGAACAGCCCGCCCAGCAGGCCGATGGCCTCGATGACCGCCAACCGCAGGTTGCCCGCCGCGCTGCCGGCCAGTAGCGGCTGCACCAACTGCGGCTCGATGACCGAATACCAGGCCAGAACGGTGACATAGCCGGCGGTGACGCCGACGAACAGGTGCGACAGGATGCGATACAGCGGGTTGTCGCCCACCAGGTAGGTGAGCAGGCCCAGGGTGAGCACCAGGGCCGCCAGGCCCGTCAGGAGTTCGGTCGGTGACATAGTAAGTGTGCGTTCCTGTCAGGCTTTCCGGCGGCGCGGCAGAGCGGCCGCGAGCAGCACCACCAGGTTGCCCAGCAGGATGATGACCGCCGCCGCCAGCAGCCCGCCGCCCAGGGCCGGCCACAGCGCGGTGGCCGCGGCCGGGGCATAGGTGGCGCGCTCATAGGCCGCCGCCCCGCCCAGGCCCACAATTAAACCCTTCAGCGGCAGGTGGCCGCCAATGATCGAATTGGCGTTCGGGTCGTCGTAATACGGCCGCACCATCGGCTCGGCCCCGGCGCTGATGACGGCCACGGTCTTGGTGTCGCCGGCATACGGCTGGGCCTGCTCGAGCCAGGCGCGGGTGGATTCGGGCGAACCCGACACCAGCACGATCAGCCCAAAGTCGGCCAGGCTGTGCACGGTGGCCAGCGGCAGGGTCTGCCACACTTTGGCGTTGCCACCGAAGTCGGACACAAAGGCCGTGCGCGGGTCAACGGCGAATTGCAGCAGGCCCACCGGCCCGCCGGAAATGTAGCCCAGGTTCACATAGCCGCTGGCCGCGCTGTGGCTGAGCACTTGCTCAGCCGCGCCGGAGCCGGTGAGCCGCAGGCTGACGGCCACCACCGGCACGCCGCGCGTGGCCAGTTGGCGCACCACAACGGCGGCGCCCGGGTCGAGCTCGCCGGACTGCGAGGCGTCGTAATCGAAGGCCACCAGGGCCGGTTTGTCCTTGGGCAACTGCTCGATGAGCTGGTAGACCGCCGCGCTTTCGGGCGGCAAGGTGGGCGCAGGCGTGGTGAAGATGGCCGGCAGGCCCAACTGCACCTGGAACTGCGCCAGCACAATGGCCGCCAGCAGCACCAGGAACACCAGCCAGCGCTCCACCAGCGCCCGCCAGCGCACCCGCCCTCGCCGCGCCGGCTGCGCCACGGCCTCGCTGCGCAGCAGCTCGCTGAGGATGTTGGCCTGGGCGGTGTTGGTTTCGCTGACAGTCAGGGCAGGCGCCGGGGCGGCTGCCCGGTGCGGCAGGGCCACGGCCGGCTCGGCGCGCAGCACGCCGCGCATGCCGGCCAGCACGCCCAGGGTTTCTTGGTAGGTGTCGGCCTCGGCCGCCTCGGCCGGTTGCTCAATTTCCACCGGCCGCATGGCCGAGAGCCAGGCCGGCAGGGCCACCTGCTCCAAGTCGGAAGGCATGGGGGCGGCGGGAGTCTCGGTAACCCCCGCGCTGACGCTGGGGGCAGGCGTGGGTAACTTGTAATTGGTAACTGGTTCTGGCACTAGGGCCGGCGACGGCTTACCTGCCGCCGGAACGGCCGCGCCGGGTTGGGCGGTGGTGCTGGGCGTGGGCTGGCCGGTGGGCGGCAGGCCGCGCAGGGTCCGCAGCCAATCGGGCGTGTCCTCGGTGGTCAGGGTCTCTTCGGCGGCCTGGCCGCGCATGGAGCGCAGCCAATCCGGCATCTCTTCCACCGGCGTGGGCGCAATTTCCGACTGATCGGCCGCGGCTCTGGCTAGGGTAGCCGCGGCCGGGGTGGCCGCCGCCAGCTCGTCCATCCAGGCAGGCTTTTCCGCTGGCAGCGTGGCGCCGGCCAGGTCCAGGCCGGACGGCTCCGGTTTCTTGCTCTCGCTCAGCCAGGCCAGGGTCTCATCGTCCAGCTCGGGCAGATCTTCGTTTGTGAACGGCGCGGTGCCCTCGCCCACCAGCCAGGGCGGGAGGGTGACGGTGGGCCGGGGCGTAATGGGTAACCCCGAGGCCGGCGCTGGGGGCACGTGTTCGTCATCCGTAATGGGGGCAGCCGCTTCGGGCTCGGTTGAGGCGGGCGCATCAGGCGCGGCGTCGGCGTAGGCATCGGCCGCGGCGTCGAAGGCAAGGGCCGGCGTCTCAACAGCCGGCTCGTCCGTGGTGGCGGCGGCCGCGGCGGCGTCGGAACTCTGGGTGATAGCCCGCAGCCAATCGGGCAGCTCATCGGCGGCGGCAGGCTCGGTAACTGGGAACCCCGACGCTGGCGCTGAGGGCAAGTAGTCGTAATTGGTAATGGGTGCGACTGGCTCGGACGAGACAGCGGGCTCGACCGGCGCGTCGGATGCCATGTCCTTGAGCCAATCCGGCAGCTCATCGGCTGGGGCAGGCGCGGTAACGGGTAACCCCGACGCGGACGCTGGGGGCACGTGATCGAAATTGGTAACGGGCGCGCCTGGCGCGGGCGTGACAGCCGGCTCGACCAGCGCGGGCGGCACTTCGGCGCTGGGCGCCGCGTCGGGCTGGTCTTGCGTCAGCGCCTTGAGCCAATCCGGCAGCTCATCGGCAGCGGCAGCGGCAGTCATTGGTAACACCGATCCTGACGCTGGGGGCACGTGGTCGTAGTTGGCAACAGGCGTTACGGCCGGCGCGGCTGGCACGTCGGCGCTGGGGGCGGCGTTGGCCTCATCCTGGGTCAAGGCCTTGAGCCAATCGGGCAACTCGTCGGCGGCCGGAACAGCGGTAATTGATGCGTCGTAATTGGCAACGGGCGCGGCCGCGGCGGGCGTGACGGCCGGCTCGACCGGCATGGGCGGCATGGGCGGCACTTCGGCGCTGGGCGCGGCCGGAACTTCCGCGTTGGGCGCCAGTTCCTTCATCCAATCGGGCAAGTCAGCCGGCGCCAGGTCCTGTGCAGCCGGCAAAGCAGGCACGGGCGCGGCCGGCGCTTCCGCGCTGGGCGCCAGTTCCTTCATCCAGTCGGGCAATTCAGCCGGGGCGATGTCCTGCGGCGCGGGCGCAACAGGCACGGGCGCGGCCGGCACTTCGGCGCTGGGCGCCAGTTCCTTCATCCAATCGGGCAGTGTCGCCGGCGCCAGGTCCTGCGGCGTGGGCGCAACAGGCACGGCCGTGGCCGGCACGTCGGCGCTGGGCGCCAGTTCCTTCATCCAATCGGGCAACTCAGCCGGGGCGAGGTCCTGCGGCGTGGGCGCCGGCGCGCTGGGCGCCATGTCCTTGAGCCAGTCGGGCAAGTCGGCGGCTGGGGTAGCGGCGGCGGCAGGCGCAATGGGTAACCCCGACGATGGCGATGAGGGCAAGGGGTGGTAATTGGTAACCGGCGCGGCCGCGGCCGGCGTGACGGCCGGCATAGCGGCGCTGGGCGCGCTGGACGCCAGTTCCTTCATCCAGTCGGGTAATTCCGCCGGCGCGAGATCCAGCTCGGGCGGGGCGCCGGCTGCCAAATCCACAGGCGCATCGGCCTGGGGCGCCATGGCCTTGATCCAATCCGGCAATTGCGCGGCCGGCAAGGGCGCGGGTGTGTGTGGCGCGGCGGCGGCCGGCGCGGCGGGCAAGGTGTAATTGGCCGCTCCCGTGCTGACGCTGGGGGCGGGCGCGGGCTCGACGGGCGCGGGGGTGGCCGCGGCAGGGGCCGGTGCGGCCGGGGTGGCTTGCAGCCAATCGGGCACGGGCTCGGCGGGCGCGGCCTGCTGGCGGGCCTGGGCTTCCTTGGCGGCGCTTTGGGCCGAGAGCGTCTTCAGCCAATCGGGCAGCACTTCGGCCGGGGGCGTGTCGGCGGCGGGCTGCGGCACATTGCCCAGCCAATCGGTGAGGCGCTTGCCGCGCCGGGTGGGCGGGGGCAGGGTCTGGTCGATGGGGGCGGCCGGCGGCACGGCCTGGGGCGGCGTCACCGGTAACCCCGACGCGGGCGCCGCGGGCTGTTGTTGGGAATTGGTAATTCCGGCGCTGACGCTGGGCGCGGCCGGCGCTGGGGTGGAGGCCGCAGCGGAAGGCGGCTGCTGGGCCGTGGCCGAGGGCCACGCTGGGGCCGCGGCGGCGGGCTTGGGCGCCGAGGCCGCGGATGGCGCGGAAGCCGGCGGCGTGGCGCCGCCAATGGGCCGGATGCCGCCGGGCTTGCGGGCGGCATCGGCGGCCGGGCCGGTCAGCGGGGCGGGCGCGTCGGTGTGGGACGATTCCCCTGGCGCGGGGTCTTGCGCCTTCAAAATGCCGCGCAGCCAATCGGGCATGTCGTCCGCGGCCGGGTCCATCGCCCGGGCGCTTGGGCGGGGCACCAGGGTCTCTTCCGCGGCGGCGCTGGCGCGCAGGGTATCCGGCAGTTCCTGGTTGCGGCGCGTGGTGAGCGAGCCGGTGTGCAGCGCGCCGGCGCCTGGCACGGGCGTGGGGGGGGCGCTGCTCTTGTCGCGCAGGGCGCGCAGCCAATCCGGCATATCCGCGTCCGGCGTTGGCGCGGCCGATAGCGGCGATGGGGTGCCGGGCGGGCGGGTGGCCGCGTCAATGGCGGAGCCGGCGCTGCCGGGGGTCTCGGCCTGCGCGGCAATGGACTTGAGCCAATCGGGCAGATCGGCGTCGGTGTTGGGGATGGTGGGCGGCTCGGGCTCGGCCGGCGCCGTGGGCGGCGGCAGCTCTTGCAGCTTGTTGAGCCAATCGGTCATCTTGCGCCGCGGCCGGGGCGGGATGGTCACATCGCTGGCGGTGGGCTCGAAGGGCGAGGGCTCGGCAGCAAGCGGCGCGGCCGGCGGCTGGGTGACAGCCGGAGTGGCAGGCGGGACCTGATAATTGGTAACTCCCGCGCTGACGCTGGGGGCAAGTGTGGGTGATGGCCCAGCGGGCGTGGTGGGGGCGGCCAGCGGCGGAGCGGCCGGACGCGGAGCGGTCGGTGTCTTGTTTGTCGCCAGGTCAACCGGCTCGTCCAGGTCGCGCAACCACTCGGGCAGGTCCGGCTCGGGCGCGGCGGGCGCGGCGGGCGCGCTCGCCGGCGTCGGTTTTTCAGTCAGCTTGCCGGTCCACATCCAGTCCGGCTCGTCGGCGGCGGCCTTGGCGGCGGGCGGCACGTCTTCGCCGGATTGTATCCTGCGCAGCCGGTCCAGGTAACCCAGCGGCGCGGCGTCGGCTGGCTCGTCTTCCGGCTCAGGCGCGGCCGGCGGCGGCGTGCGCGGCGCGGGCGGCCTGATTAACGTGTCTTCGGCCGAGGCGGACGGGCCCATGGGCGTGTCGGCGACGCCGGCGATGTGCAGTTGGGCATCGCAATACTGGCAGACCTCCAGAAAATCTGGGTTGGGCTTGCCGCAGTTGGGGCAGCGAATAACAGCCATGGTCTGCTAGTCGCCGTAAGGCCGATCCAGGCCGATGAGCACGCGGATACCGGTGGCCACCGCGCCCAGGGTGACGCCCAGCAGCAGCCCGCGCGCGCCGGCCACGGCCGGGATGCGCACGATGGCGCCGAGCAGATCGCGCAGATTGGCGGTGCTGCTGAGGCTGGGGTTGGGCACAAAGCTGGGCCAGGGGGCCAGCACGATGAGCGCCAGCACCACCGCGGCCACGAACACTAGCGTCAGCGGGGTGCGGCGGGTGCGCAGCAGCTTGTAGGCGGCGAAGACCAGGAAGAAGGCTACCAGCCCGGCCAGCGTGGCGCCGCCGACGGCGACGATGGTGCCGTAGATCCAGGTGTTGGCCTGGTTGCCGGCGCCGCTGCCCCAGCCCACGAACGGGGCCAGCAGGTTGACCAGGATGACCGCCAGGAAGCCGATGATCACCCACAGGCTGTAGAACCAGCCGGGCGCCTGGTTGAGGAACTTCTTGCCGTGCACCAGCACCAGGTTGACCGCGCCGGCCACCACGCCCCAGGCGGCCAGCAGGCTGACGATGGACAGCAGCGCCAGGCGCACATCCTGCAGCGGGCCGCCGAAGCTGTTGGTGAAGTAGCCGATCAGCACCACGAGTCCGGAAATGACCGCGATGACCGTGGCGATGAGGTTGATCGGGCGAATTTTCATGGCTGGCTTAGAACAGGCCCAGGGCGCGCAGGCTCTGCACGACCACGCCGGCGACAATCAGCGCGCCAATGACGATGCGCGCCAAATCTTGCGCGGTGAGGCTGGCCAGGTGCTGCGGCTGCCCCCCAATGTAGGCCGCGCCGGCAAAGACATCCTCGCCCACCAGCGGATGGTCGGTGGTGGCAAACAGCAGCGCCTGGGTGGTGAGGTTGTCGGTGCCGGCCAGGGTGGTGACGCCAGCGCGCCGGCCGCCCTCGGCCAGCAGCACCGCTTCCGAGCCGACCGAGCCGATGAGAACGGCGCCGGCGGCGGCTTCATCGCGCGGCAGGCTGGTTTGGGCGGCGCCAAAGGAGATGGGCGTGAGGCCGGACACCTGGGCCGACTCGGGATCGTAGCGCGCTTCGGCGTTCTGACGGCGGTAGACGCTGCGCAGAACATCCTGGGCCAGCAGCGCCACCGGGCCGTTGGCGCTAGAGACCACCGGCGGCCGGTCGCTGACGGCGGCGGCGGCGGAGATTTGATCGAGCACGGTGAGGCCGGCCACGGTGATGGCCGTATCGGCGGTGCCCAGGGCGCCGGTGCCCAGCGAGACGTGCAGCCGCTGGCCGGTTTCCACCGCCTGGCCCACGGTGGCGGGCAGGCTTTGGAAGCCATCGATTGGGCGCAGGACGCGCGGGCGGGCGCTGGCGCGGCGAGAGAGCAGGGTGAGGGCGAGAATGAGCAAGCCCAAAACCACCGCGATCAGCAGCGCCACGTAACCATAGACCAGTTGCAGCAGCGCGTCGGTCAAGCCGCCTCCGCCAATTGTTGCGCCAGCGCGCGCACGGCCTCCGGGTCGTCCAGGAGACCGGCCAGACCCGCCAGATCGACGCCAGGCGCCAGCGCCCCCAGCAGCGGGGCGCCAAAATAGAGCGCCTGGGCGCCCAGGAAGGGCAACGGGCCGCCCTCGGCCAGCAGCACAGCCGCCGGGGCAGCCAACCCCCAGCCGCGCAGGGCGTGCGCCACCCTAGAAATGCGCAGTCTGCGGCTTACATCGATCATGATTCCGGAGTATAGCACATTGAGACTCGCAAGCATAGCGCGTAAAACCCCATCTGTGGGGAGGGCTGCAAGAGTCATGCCAGGGGTGGGGAGGGAGTCGTCAACGGATGGAACGGACACTTGCACCTGCGCTGCAAGTGCAGGCGTAGAACGGATGGGGAAAAAGGGTAGGCGGGAAGCAGGAGGCAGAAGGCAGGAGGCAGAAGCTGGAAGTTAGAAGTCAGATATTTCTATCGATTTAGCAGTCGGTCATGCTGGCTCGGATGGACGGTCACCCCTGAGTGGTCATGCCGCGCGCCCTGCCTGTTGCGGCGCGAGAAAATGGCTTATCCGTCTCTCTATAACTGTCGCTCTGAGCGCGAATGCGCTGCCGTGTTGCTCATATTGCGGTGGCGCGCGAAGAGCCTCTGCACAT
>JAYTFQ010000751.1:0-2091 GCA_043734225.1 Anaerolineales bacterium
ATGACAATGGCCCTACAGGTCGCGCCCAGATTTCAATTTTCAGCGTGGTTACCGACGGCACCGGCGAACGCCAGCCCCTTGCCGGGCCATCGACCCAGGCCGCGGTACCACCCCAGCGTTTGCCGAGCGCCTTCTTCAAACGGGGTCGGCACAAAACCCAGCTCGCGGCGCGCCTTGGCGCTGGACACCTGCCAATCGTGGAACACATACGAGGCCAGGTTGGGCGGGTAATAGGGCTCGCGCCCGGTGCGCACGGCACGCCGGTCCAGCCAGCCGGCCAGGGCCAGCATGGCGCCGGTGGGGATATTCAGGCGCCAGCCAGGAATGCCGGCCAGGCGGCTGACGATCTGGTTTACACGGCGATGCGTGAGCGAGTCACCGGAGACGGTATAGACCTCGCCCGCCCGGCCGCTTGCCAGCGCCGCCACGATCACCCGCGCCACGTCGGGCACAAATACTGGAAAGGTCAGCCGCCGGCCCCAGTGCACCTGTATCAGCAAGCCTGCCAGCGGTTCCTCGAAAAACAGCCGATTAAAAGCATAACGCCCCCACGGGCCGTAAAACGCCCCCGGCCGGAGAATGACTCCGGGCAAGCGCGCTGTCTGGAAATACATGCGCACCAGGTTTTCGCCATCTACCTTGCTGCGCTGGTAGGCATCCACCGGCCGGCTGGGCGTGGTCTCATCGATCACCTGGCCCGGCTCAGGATTGCCGGCCACGGCAACCGTGGAGATGTGCACCAATTTCTTGACGGAATGCCGCAGGGCCGCTTCCAGCACGTAGGCCGTGCCCTCGACATTGGTGCGCTCGAAGTCACGCACGTCGCCCCACAGCCGGAAAAGCCCGGCGGCATGGACCACATAGTCGCACGCTTCGACAGCCGCATTGATCGACGCGGCTTCACGCACGTCGCCCACGCACAGCTCAACGCCCAGGTCGCGCAGTTGGCGGGTATCGCTGCTTTCGCGCACCAGCGCGCGAACCGTGTAGCCCGCCGCCGCCAGCGCTGTCACCAGGCTATGTCCCAGGAAGCCCGTCGCCCCGGTCACCAGGACGCGGCCATGGCTTTCGATGGCCAAGCTAGCGGCCCCCGCCATTCGGCCGGCGCCGGCCAAAGATGAGCGCCAGCGCCGCCAGGAGCGCCGTTGCGCCCAGCGCCAGCCCGACCACAGTGGCCGGGTTGACAGGGGCCCGCCCCTCCGCGATCTCCACAGCCGGCTCGAGGCGCTGGCGGAGCGTCACACCAAAGAACAGGCGCAGCAAGGCCGTGCCCAGCCAATAGTGGCCGGGCTGGCGCAAAACGGTCGCTACGTCCACCGCCCTGGGCGCCGCACCCACCACATAACCATGCGGCTGGGTGAATTGCAGCACGCCGGCCTTGCCGTGGGTGCGCCCAAAACCCGATTGTTTGACACCGCCAAAAGGAACCTGCGGCACGCCAAAATGAGCAATGGCATCATTAATAATGACTGAGCCCGTTTGCAGCTGCCCAGCCACACGTTCGGCGCGGGCCCTATCCTGGCTCCAAACCGACGCGCTCAACCCAAAGGGGCTGTCATTCGCCAGCCGAATGGCTTGAGCCTCGTCCTGTGCCCGCATAATGGGCAGGATGGGGCCGAAGGTTTCTTCCTGCATCACCAGCATGTCGTGCGTGACATCGACCAGCACGGTCGGTTCATAAAATGATCCGCGCCGACGGCCGCCGGCCAGCACGCGCGCGCCCTTGGCCTGGGCATCCGCCATGTGCGCCTCAATCACCTCCATCTGGTGCGGAAACGTGACTGGGCCCACATCAAATCGGGCGTCTGGACTGACGCTGTAGCCCATCTGCAGCGCTTGCGTGGCGGCCACCGCTTTGTCCACAAAGGCGTCATACACCCCGGCCTGAACGTAGACCCGCTCCACGGCCATACACGTCTGGCCTGCGTTGAAGAAGGCGCCCCACGCGCCCCAGTGCGCGGCGGCGTCCACGTTGGCATCATCCAACACCAGCATGGCATCCTTGCCGCCCAACTCGCACGTCATCGGCGTGAGATGTTCGGCGGCGGCGCGCATGACCTTGCGGCCGGTCGGCGTCGAGCCGGTTAGGAA
>JAYTFQ010000752.1:0-1601 GCA_043734225.1 Anaerolineales bacterium
AAATTTGAACTTCTTGCCAAAGATCAGGCCGCGCCGTGGGGTTTCGATGATAATGACGACCATGAGCAGCAGCGCCACGGAACCCAGGGCGCTGATTTCAGGCACATCCGCGGCCAGCCCATCATAAAAGAGCTGGCTTTGCAAAATGTGGAGTCCAATGAACGCGATGTGGGTGGCGATCAGCGCCCAATTGAACCAGCGCAGGTCTGTGCCAAACTTGGGCCGCTCGCGTTGGGCGCGAAACAGGATGAACCAGACAATGAGATTGTGCAGCAGATAGCCCGTCCAAGCGGTCAGCCGCGCCACAGCGTTGGGCGCTGCCAGCCGCCAGGGATAGGCGAACGGCACAGTCCGGCCGATGATCTGGAAACCGCTCAAGTGGGCGGCCGTGGCCGCGATGATCGCCGTGATACCCGCCGCCAGCACGACGCCCGGCACGATGAGCTTTAGATCAGAGCGCTGTCGATTTTGCACGGAGTCGCACCTTTCAATCCGCGATGGGTGGTGAGCCGCGAGCCGTCAACCAGCCTGGCTGCTGTGATAATAGCAGGCTTGGATTTTGGGTCATAGGGGCGGACCTTGTACAGCCGTCCGTCCGCAGCGCTGCCGCCTCCATCGTTGGCGATATACTGGATTGATCGGACACTGATGAACAGCGGCGGCGAGTGCCAGTGCCTTGTTGCATCCGAACAGGTTTGGAGGCGGACTGCCATGCCGGATCTTGTCACTCAGTTGGGTTTCGAGAGCGCCTATTTCGACTTGCCGGGTGTGCGGCTGCACGCGGCCGTGGCCGGGCCGGCCGGTGGGCCGCTGGTGGTCTTGCTGCATGGGTTCCCGGAGTTCTGGTACGAGTGGCGGCGCCAGATCGGCCCGCTGGCCGCGGCCGGCTACCGCGTCATTGCCCCGGACCAGCGCGGTTACAACCTCAGCGGCAAACGTGGACCGTACGATTTACAGACAATCGCTGGCGACATCGCCAGCCTGATCACGCTGGCGGGCGATGACTCGGCGCACGTGGTCGGGCATGATTGGGGCGGGGCCGCGGCCTGGGCTGTGGCCGGTTGGCATCCGGACAAAGTCCGTCGCTTGCTGGTCATCAACCTGCCGCATCCGCTGGCGATGTCCGACGTCATCCGGCATCTAAACCTGCGCCAATATCTGCGCAGCACCTACGTGGCCTTTTTCCAGTTGCCTCGACTGCCGGAATGGTCGCTGGGGCGCCAGCAATTCGCCCTAGTCAAGCGCACCCTGCGCGGCTCGTCGCTCCCCGCTGCTTACTCAGACGAAGATCTCACGCGCCATGTCGATGCCTGGTCGCAGCCTGGGGCCTTGCCCGCTATGCTCGGCTGGTATCGCGCCGTTGGGGCCAGTTGGCGGCAGGTGGCGGCCAGTCGGGCCCAATTTTGCCGCATCGCCGCACCGACCCTGATCTTATGGGGCGAACGCGATGTCGCCCTGGGCGTCGAGCTGGCCGAAGCCAGCCTGCCCTATCTGGCCGATGGCCGCCTGGTCCGTTATCCCAGCAACACCCACTGGCTGCCTGCCGAAGCGCCAGACGAAGTCACGCGGCAGCTCCTGGCGCACCTGAGCGGATAACCAAC
>JAYTFQ010000753.1:0-1505 GCA_043734225.1 Anaerolineales bacterium
TGGAGATAGCGCTCAAATGCTGGGATGACATCGTCTCGGTTCATGGGTTGGCCTCCGGGCTGCGATTATCGTCCCGTTGCCAACTCAATATAACGCAGGGGGGCGACCGGCCGCAGGCCATCAGCGCCGAATTCCGTCGGTTGGCGCTGGGCACTGCGTGGACGACCGGCCACGGCCCGCCCCTGGCCGTAGGCCACAAGCGCCGAATTCATTCGGTTGGCTCTTAGCTCTGCGTGCACGACCGGCCTCGGCCCGCGCCGTCCCTGCTCAGTTTGCGTATATTCATTCAATGAGTATAATCCGGTTTAAGACTATCCCACTGACCAGGAGCGACTCAAATGACCTCACCTCGGTTGAAGTTTGCCGTATTTGTCACCGCGCTGGCGCTGCTGGCCGCCTGTGCCGCGCCGGCTACGCCAGCGCCGACCATCGCGCCCACGGCCGACCCAGCCACCGCCCTGCCCGCCACCACGGCGCCCACGGCCGCCTCCGCCACCACCCTGACCGTGTTCGCCGCCGCCTCGCTGACCGGCGCTTTCGGCGACATCGGCAAGGCGTTTGAAGCCGCCAACCCTGGCGCCACCATCACCTTCAACTTCGCCGGCTCGCAGCAGCTCGCCCAGCAGATCGGCCAGGGCGCGCCGGCGGACGTCTTTGCCAGCGCCAACGGCACCCAGATGGGCGTGGTGATCAAGTCTGGCCAGGTGGTCAGCGGCTCGCAGAAAACCTTCGTCAAGAACCGGTTGGTGGTCATCTACCCCACCGCCAACCCCGGCGGCCTGACGAAGCTGCAAGACCTGGCCAAGCCCGGCCTGAAAGTGGTGCTGGCCGATAAGTCCGTGCCGGTCGGCGGCTACGCGCTGGACTTCCTCACCAAGGCTTCCGCTTCGCCGGACTTTACCGCCACCTTCAGCCCCACCGTCCTGGCCAACGTGGTCTCGTATGAAACCGACGTCAAGCAGGTGCTGGCCAAGGTCTTGCTGGGCGAGGCCGATGCCGGCATCGTCTACACCACCGACATCACCGCCGACGCCGCCGGCAAGGTAGGCCGGCTGGACATCCCCGACGCGCTGAACACCATCGCCTCGTATCCCATCGCCGCCCTCAAGGGCTCGGCCAATGCCGCCCTGGCTCAGAAGTTCGTGGACTACGTGCTCTCGGCCGACGGGCAAGCGGTGCTGGCCAGGTGGGGGTTCATCACAATCAGCAAGTAATCACGCTCGCCAGCAAAAAACTTAAACTTTGGAAAAACTCACGGAGCGGGCCAGCCCGTTCATACCCATCGCGCGCGAGGTGCGTGAGATGCTGTACGAGTTCTAGGCGCCGTTTGTGGTCGACAGCCGCAAGTTCCAGCGGGCCTTTGGGCCGTTCACGCCCACGCCGCACCGCGCGGCCCTGGAGCGGACACTGGTCTGGTTTCAGGCGCAACCGGAGGGAAATGCGTTGGTAACAGCGGCCGCGAGGTAGCTCGCCGACATCAATGATTAATACGGAAAACGAACGAC
>JAYTFQ010000754.1:0-8280 GCA_043734225.1 Anaerolineales bacterium
CGTTCACCGCCGCCAGCGCCGCCCGGTCCGCTACTTCCGCCAGCACCGCCTCGGCCGCCTCAGCCGGCAGCTCCACCATCACCATCGCCCCCTGCCCGCACAGACGCCGCAGCAGCCGGCTGCGCAGACCGATCACTCGCGCCGCGTCCGCCAGGCTGAGCGCCCCGGCCACATGCGCCGCCGCCACTTCCCCCAGGCTGTGACCGACCACCGCATCCGGCACAATGCCCCAGGCGCGCCACTGCGCCGCCAGCGCCACCTGCAATGCGAACAGCATCGGCTGGAGCTGATCGATCTCGCCCAGCCAGACGGCCTGCGGATCGGCCAGCAGGTCGCGCAGCGACCGGGCCAGATAAGGCTGAAGCGCCTGCCCGCATTCATCGAGCGCCGCCCCAAAGACCGGTTCGCGCGCCAGCAGCTCATGTCCCATCCCGGCCCATTGCCCGCCCTGCCCCGGAAACACAAACACCAGCTTAGGCCGCGGACCCCGCGGCACGTATCCAGCAATCGAGCCGCGCTGCCCGGCCTCGCCCAGAAATATGTCCAACTGGGCCGCGAGCGCTTCCCGCTCAGCGCCAATCACAGCCAGCCGATGCTCATAATGAGCGTGATGCGCGCCGGCGCTGTAACACACATCGCGGAGCGATGCCGCCGGCGACTTCAGCAAGCCCTGATAACCTAACGCCATGGACCGCAGCGCCGAGTCGCTGCGCGCGGACAGCGGCAGCAGATACGGGCCGTCATCTGCCGCGGCGGGCCGCACGTCCGGCGCCTCTTCCAGGATGATGTGCGCATTGGTGCCGCTCAGACCGAACGAGTTGACCCCAGCCAGGCGGCGCTCACCAGGGTTGGCCGGCCAGTTCAACAGGCGCGTGGGCACCTGGATCGGCAGCGCGCTCCAATCGATATGCGGGCTGGGAGTCTCAAAATGCAGGTTGGGCGGTATCTGCTTGTGCTGCAACATCAGGGCGACCTTCATCAGCGCTGCCACGCCAGCCGCCGCCTCCAGGTGCCCCATGTTAGTCTTGATTGAACCCACCACCAGCGGGTTGGCCGGCGAACGGCCCGGGGCCAGGGCGGCCGTGAGCGCCCCAGCCTCAATCGGGTCGCCCAGCGCGGTGCCAGTGCCGTGGGCCTCCACATAGCTGATCTGGCTGGGCTCCAGGCGCGCTTCGGCCAGCGCCTTGCGGATCGCCGCGGTTTGCGCGGGGCCATTCGGCGCGGTCAACCCGCTGCTGCGCCCATCCTGGTTGACGGCGCTGCCGCGAATGACGGCCACAATGGGGTCGCCGTCGCGCACGGCGTCGTCCAGGCGCTTGAGCACCACAATACCGCAGCCCTCGCCGCGCACATAGCCATTGGCCCGGGCGTCGAAAGTCTTACACCGTCCATCCGGGGCCATGGCCTTGAGTTTGCAAAAGTAGATCGTCCGGTCCGGCGCCAGGATCAGATTGACGCCGCCGGCCAGGGCCAGGTCGCTTTCGCGGGCCCGCAAGCTTTGCATGGCCAGGTGCACCGCCACCAGCGACGACGAGCAGGCCGTGTCCAACGCCAGATTTGGCCCTTGCAACCCCATTAAATACGAAAGACGCCCGGCGGCAACGCTGGCGGTGTTTCCGGTACCAGTGTAGGCATCAATAGCGGCGTTGCCGGCCAGCATCTGCAAATGGTAGTAATCGTTGGAGAAAATCCCCAGAAAGACTCCCGTGGCGCTCCCGGCGAGGCGATCGGGAGGCAGGCCGGCGTTCTCCAGCGCCTCCCAGGCCACCTCTAACAGCAGCCGCTGCTGCGGGTCCATCGATAGCGCCTCACGCGGCGCGATGCCAAAGAAAGCTGCATCAAAACCGTCCACGCGATCGAGAAACCCGCCCACCCGCGTGTACATCTTGCCGGCCGCCTCTGGGTCTGGGTCGTAGTAGGCGTCAATATCCCATCGGTCAGGCGGCACCTCGCGCACCGCATCCCGGCCCTCGGCCAGCAGCCGCCAGAGCGCCTCAGGACTATCGGCGCCTGGGAAGCGGCAGCCCATGCCGATGATGGCGATGGGCATGCGGTCGGCCTGCTCTAGTCGGTCGACCTTCTTCTGCATACGCTCGATAGCCAGCAGCGCCCGGCGCAAGCGGTCCGATTGGTCTGGGGGCATCGCGTCGTTCGTCATGGCGGTCAATCGTCCATCCCGTGATCAAGCTGCTGCAGCCGCTCGTCCAGCAGCGCCTCCAGTTCCATCTGAGACAGCCCGGCAAGCGGGTCGTCCGGCGCTCCCCGCTTAAGCGCGGGCGTCGCGGCGACCTCCGCGCCGCCATTATTCTCGGGATCCGCCGAAACGAACAGGCCTTCCAAAAAACCGCCCAAAGCCGCCGCCGTGGGATAGTCGAACAGCAGCGTGGCCGGCAAGGCTTGCCCCAGCGCGTGGCCCAGGGCGTTGCGCATGTCGATCGACATCAGCGAGTCCAAACCCAGCTCCTGCAGCGGCTGGTGGGAGTCCAGCGGCCGCGCCGGATCGAGACCCAGCAGGCGCGCGGCCTGCGCGTGGATGAGGGCAGCAATTTGTGCCTGCCGCTGGCGTGCGGGCAGGGCCGCTAGGCGGAGCGGCAGAGCAGGCCGCGCGCCCGACGATGAAGCGCTGCGTCCCGTTGTTCCGGGCGTAACCAGGTCGGCAATGATCGCGCGGCGTCCGCCAGTATGCGTCGCATACGTATCCCAATCCACCAGGAGCAGCGCAATCTGGGGCAGCGGCGAGTGGAGGGCGTTGCCGAACACGCGCAACCCGTCCGCGAGGGCAATCTCAACTACGCCCAGCTCCACGCGGCGGCGGCTGGCTGGCGCGTTGTCCGCCGTCATGCCGATGTTGGCCCACGGCCCCCAGTTGATGGCGTTGGCCGCGAGACCCTGCGACCGGCGGTGGTAGGCCAGGGCATCGAGAAACGCATTCGCCGCCGCATAGCTGGCCTGGCCCGGCATCCCCAGCAACCCCGCCGATGACGAAAACAGGGTAAAGAAATCCAGCGGCAGGCGCCGGGTGTGCTGATGCAGATTCCAGGCGCCAGAAACTTTCGGGGCCAGCACTGTCGCAAAGCGCGGCCAATCTTGTTGGAGCAAGATGCCATCGTCCAATAGCCCGGCCCCGTGCACAACACCGCGTAGCGGCGGCAAGTTCGCGGCCAGGAAATCGAACAGAGCGGCCACGGCCGTTTCATTGGCAACGTCGCAGGCCCGCACAACAACCTGCGTCCCGGCCTGCTCCAATTGCCGGACGTGTTCTTTCACTTCGGGTGTGGGTAGGTGATGGCCAACCAGCACCAGGTGGCGCGCGCCGTGATCGACCAGCCAGCGCGCCACACTCAAGCCGAGACCACCCAGGCCGCCGGTGATCAGATAGGCGCCGCTGCCTTCAATAGTCGGCTGGACCTCGGTCACAGGCGCCGACTGGTGGTGCAGGCGCGGCGCCAGCCGCGTTCCAGCGCGCCAGCCCAGCTCGTCCTCGCCATCGGGGCTCACCAGCCAGCGCGCCAGATCCGGCATCGCCTCCACCAACCGCCCCGGCTCCAAATCAACCAGGCCACCCCACACTTCGGGATGCTCGTGGGCGATCGTCCGCCCAAGGCCCCACAGCGGCGCGTGCCAGGGGGACGGCAATTCAGCCGCATCGCCGGCTGGCTGCGCACCGGCCGTCACCAGCCACAAGCGTGGTGACTTTGCGGTGGTTTGCCGAGCCAGCGCTTGCACCAGTGCCAGCGCGCTCCGTAAGACCAGCGCTGACGATAGGTCAGCCGCCGAGGTTGGCGCGCCGGCTTCAACGCCCAAAAGATGAACGATGCCGCGCAGCGGCTGGCCGGCCCGATCGGCCGCCAACCGCAAAACTTGCGCCCACTCATCCGCCCGCGTGGGGTCGATCTGCCAGCGGCCGGCGTCCCACTCGGCCAGGCTCGGCGCGGGCACCACCAGGCTGCACCACTGGCCCGCTGCCTGCAACTGCGCCCTCAATGCGTTGGCCGCGTCGCTCGGTTTCGCCAGAATCAGCCAATGCCCAGGTTCCATAGCGGCCGTCTGGGTCAAGAGGGCTGGACGCCAACTGACGCTGTAAAGCGGTTCATGCTCATCCGGCCCAGCCGCGCGCTGCAGCGCCGCGCGGCTGGCCAGCCGGTAACGCACGCCGAGCAGTTCGGCCACGACCTGCCCCTCGTCATCCAGAAATCGCACATCGCCAGTGAACCCATCATGGGACGCGCCGGGCTGGAGTCGGGCATACGCCAGCCGGGCCTGGCCTACATCCCCAATGACGCGCAAGAGGTCCACGCGGATCGGAGCGTATATAGCAAGTGGTCCGTCTTGCGCGAGTGCGGGCGTCGCGGTCGCGCTGATCAATTGCAAGCCGGCCTCCAGCAAACCGGGCAGCCAGCGATAGGGATGAGCGCGGTCGGCCTCGGGTATGTCGTGCAAACGGCCCAGCGCTTCGCCAGTCCCCACATAAATCGAGTCGAGCCGCTGATAGCTTGGGCCAAGCTCAATATCATTCGCGCGCAAGACCGAGTAAAGCGTGTCACCAGGCCAGACGGTCGGGCAGCGGGCCAGTATGGCGGCCGGGTTGAAACGCTCCGGCTGGCTGGCGCTTGGCGCGGGGCCAACCACACCGGCGACGTGCTGCACCCAGGCGTGGACGGCGCCGTGGCGCGCCGCGTCCTGGCTGTAGATCGCCAGCTTGCCGCCATTGCCATCCGGAGTCAGCACAATTTGCACCTGGCGCGGCGGATCATCGGCCAGCACCAACGGCTGCAAAATCGCCATCTGCGTAAGCTGAGGCGCGCTCGGCCAAGCAGCCTGCGCGGCCGACAGCGCCATGCTCAGAAAACACACGGCGGGCACGAGTTCCAGCCCATAGTAGCGATGGCCATCGAGCAGCGGCGACCGGCCCGGCCAAAGCTGGGTCTGAAAGATGATCTCGGGCAAGGGCAGATCAATCCGCGTGCCCAACAGCGGGTCCGCGACGGGCGCGGCGGCGATTGACCGGCGCATGGCCGTGATCCAGGCGCGCTGGCGTTGGAAGGGGTAAGTCGGCAGCGCCACCCGGCGGCGCTGCCGGTCGCGCCAGGTCTCCGCCCAATCGATCTCGGCGCCCTGTATGTACATTTGGCCCACGCTCTCCAAAAATTGCTCATCCTCATCACGTCCGGCGCGCAGCGATGGGGCGAAGCTGCCAACACCCTCGGGCAGGCACTCGCGCGCCAGTCCCAGCAAGGTCGAGCGCGGCCCAATCTCGACAAACGTCGCGCAGCCCTCGGCCTGGAGCGCGCGAATACTGTCCGCAAAGCGGACCGACTGCCGAGCATGGCGGCGCCAATAAGCCGGGTCAGCTAACTCGGTGGGCATCGCGAACGTCCCTGTCACGTTAGAAACCAGCGGGACCGCCGGCGCACTGAACGTCACCCGCGCCGCCTCGTGCTCTAAAGCATCCAGAATAGGGTCCATGAGCGGCGAGTGAAAGGCGTGCGAGACCGAAAGCACGCGCGAGCGCACACCCTCGGATCGGAGCGCCGCGGCCACCGCCTCGACCGCTGTCCGCTGCCCGGCGATAACGGTTTCGGCGGGCCCATTGAGCGCGGCAATGGAGACTTCATCAGCCCAGGGCGCCAGGGCCGCGGCGATGCGCGCCTCGTCAGCCTGGATGGCCGCCATGGCCCCGTTCGACGGCAGGCTTTGCATCAGCCTTCCGCGCGCCGCCACCAACTGCAGCCCATCCTCGAGGCTGAACACGCCCGCCACCGCGGCAGCCGCGTATTGCCCGACGCTGTGCCCCAACACAAAGGCCGGCTTGATCCCATACGCCTGCCAGAGTTGGGCCAGGGACCATTCCAGCGCAAACAGCGCCGGCTGGGTGTAAGCAGTCTGTTCGAGGCGCACGGCGCCGTGCGTCTCGAACAGCACCGTCAGCAGGTCATGTTCAAGGTACGGCCGCAGCAGCGCCGCGCAGCGATCGAGCTCGGCCCGGAAAACAGCTTGGGTCGCATAGAGTTGCCGGCCCATGCCCGCGTATTGCGCTCCCTGGCCCGAAAACAAGAATGCCACAGGCGCGTGCTCGCGCGACCGGCTCGGCGGCGCGACCGGGCGCTCCGGCAAGGCACGCAAACGCGCGGCGGCCTCGGCCGGTGTGCGAGCCACCACGGCCAGCCGATGGGTAAAGTGAACGCGCCCCACGCTGGCGGTGTAGCACACATCAGCCAGGTCAAGCGCGGAGTCTTGCTCCATCGCCTCGCTGTAAAGCGCGGACAGACCGGCCAGCGCCGCAGTGCTCTTGGCCGACAGGCACAGCAATCGCGGCCGCGCCGGCTCTGCCGTCCGGCGCGGCGGCGCGGCAGGCGCTTCAACCACCACATGCGCGTTGGTGCCGCCAATGCCGAAGGAGCTTACGCCCGCCCGCCGCGGTCCGTCCCGGCCAGGCCAGGGCGCTAACAACGAATTGACCCTGAATGGGCTGGCGGCAAAGTCGATCTGTGGGTTTGCGGCGGTGTAATGCAGGCTGGGCGGTATCTGTCCGTGATGGAGCGCAAGAACGGTCTTGAGCAGGCCGGCGATGCCGGCGGCCACGTCCAAATGGCCGATGTTGGTCTTCACCGAGCCGATGGCGCAACTGCCTGGGGCGCGGCTGTCCGACTGGAAGGCTTCGGTTAGCGCCGCCATTTCGATCGAGTCACCCAGCGGCGTGGCCGTGCCGTGCGCCTCGATATAGTCAATGCTATCCGGCTCAATCCCGGCGGCGGCCTGAGCCGCTCGAATCACTTCCACCTGCCCAGCAACGCTCGGCGCGGTGTAACCTTGCTTGCCGGCGCCATCGTTGTTTACCGCCCAGCCGCGGATCACCCCATAAATCGTGTCACCCTCGGCCACAGCGTCGTCCAGGCGCTTAAGCACCACGCTCCCCACTCCGCTGCCTGGCACCGTGCCGGCGGCCTGCGCGTCGAACGCGCGGCAGTGACCGTCCGGGGAAAGAATCATCCCCGGCTCATAAAGATAGCCGCTGTGTTGCGCCGGGTTGAGCGCCACGCCGCCGGCCAGCGCCATCTCGCACTGGCCGCGCACCAGGCTGTCGCAGGCCATGGCCACCGTGACCAGCGAACTGGAGCAGGCGGTCTGCACCGCCAGGCTGGGTCCGCGCAGGTTAAGTTTGTATGACACCCGCGTTGTCAGGAAGTCTTTGTCGCTGCTGATGTATGTCTGGTAACCCAACGGACCCGAGAACTCGATCGGTTCGGAGGCAGCCAGATTGTTGATTAGATAGCTGTTCAGGCCCGCGCCAGCAAAGACGCCCACCTTCGCCGCGCAGCGGCTGGGCGCATAGCCCGCGTGCTCCAGCGCTCCCCAGGCGCACTCCAAAAACAGGCGCTGCTGCGGATCAATCAGTTCGGCTTCGCGGGCGCTGTAGCCGAAGAAGCCGGCGTCAAAGAGATCAATGCCATCCAACGTGGCCCGCGCCCGAACGTAATTGGGTTGGCGCAGCGCCTGTGGATCGACCCCCGCCGCGAGCAATTCAGCCTCGCTAAAGAAGTGAACCGACTCAATGCCGTCGCGTAAGTTGCGCCAGAAAACGTCCAGGTTGGGCGCGCCGGGAAAACGGCCAGCCATGCCGACAATGGCGATGGACGTTTCGGTAGTCTCAGGCCGGGCGGAGGCGGCCGCCACCTGAACTGCGGGCGGCGTCCGCTTGATCGTCTGGCGCGCTTGCATAAAGCCAGCCAGCGCGTCGATGGTCGGATATTGAAATAGCTCGATCAATGACACGTCTATCCCGAGTCGCTCGCTGAGCAGCGCGCGGACCCGCGCCAGCAGGAGCGAGTGCCCGCCCAAATCGAAGAAGGTTTGGTCACTCTCAATCTGCTCGAGGCGCAGCACCGCTTTCCAGATGGCCGCAATATCTTGGGCCAGGCCGATTGGCTGGGGGCGGATCGTGTGGCCCGAGGCCGGGAGCGTCTTAAACGGCGCGGGCAAGGCCTTACGATCTACTTTGGCGTTGGGCGTCAGCGGGATCGCCGGCAACGCCACAAATGCGGCCGGGAGCATGTAGTCGGGCAACCGTTCCTTGAGGAAGGCGCGCAGCTCGGCCTGCAGCGCCGATTCCAATGGGGCGCCGACCGATGAGATCGACCCGGAGGCTTGTGCGGCATGAGCCGGCACAACATAGGCCACCAAACGCTGGTCAGCCTCGCCCCCGTCCCAGATCGCCGCCACCGCCTGCCCCACCGCCGGGTGCCGCCCCAGCACCGCCTCCACCTCCCCTAACTCTATCCG
>JAYTFQ010000755.1:0-5279 GCA_043734225.1 Anaerolineales bacterium
GCGGGCCGCCTCCGTTGGCCAACAGGCAACACGGCCGAGCCTCGTCAGCGAACAAGCCGCCGCGGCCCTGGATGTCCCGGCCGGAAGCGCCGCCCTGGCGCTGTCGGTCCTGTATCTGGCCGACGCTCAGCCGGCCATTTGGATGGAGGGACTGATCCCGGTCGAGGCGCTGGGCCACGCAACACCGCCGGCCTATGTCACGCTCGCCCAATTCGTCGGGCAGCTCACGCGCCGGTTTATCACCCACAGCCTGGCCACCTTGGAAGCCATCTCGGCCAGGGCGGCCCTGGCCCGCCATCTGGAAATCTCCGCCGGCCAGCCGGTGCTGCGCTTGTCCGACGTGTATCTCACCGACGCCGGCCAGCCGACCTTTTACAGCCAGAGTTACTTCACGCCCGGGCTCATCCGGCTGCAAGTGTTGCGCAAAGCTGATGGCGGTCCCCAGCATGGGCGCGTTTCGGTCTGGTAAGAGCCGGCCATGAGCGAGCGCGAAGCCATCCGGAAACGAGTGTGGGAGGCGCTGCGGCGGGTGGCGGCGCCCGACTCGCGCTTCCACTGGGATTTCACCGCCTTCATCCCAGATTTTGAAGGCAGCGCGCTCTGCACTCAGGCCATCTGCGCCCTGCCGCTCTACCGCGCCGCGACCACAGTGCTGGTCACGCCCGATAACAACCTGCTCTCGCTGCGGGCCCAGTGTCTGCTCGACCAGAAGACTCTGTTGGTGCCCACCTACGCGCTCGCGCGCGGCTTCTGGCAGATCACGCGGGCCGAAGTGCCGCCCGGCCACGAGCTAGAAGCCGTTACGCTCGACGGTCTGGAGCGCTTCGCCCGCCCCTACGCCGTGGAGGCCGCGGGCGCGGCCGGGGCGGTGGCGCTGCTGGTCACCGGCGCTTCGGTCATCAACACCGAAGGCGTTCGCCTTGCCAGTGGGCTCAGCTATTTCGACCTGGAATGGCTCATCCTGCGCACCCTGGGGCTCGTCAGCGCCGGGGCCCAGGTGGTGGCCGCCGTGCATGATTGCCAGCTCGTGGACTGGCCCAGCGCGCCCCAACCGGGCGGCGCCAGCGCGGATATCGTTGTCACCCCCACCCGGCTGCTCCCCACCGGCCGGCGCTATCCCCAGCCGGAGCGCATTGTGTGGGGCGAGCTGGAGTGGGACGTGGTGCAGGCCGTGCCGCTGCTGGCGGCGCTGTACGAACGCGCCCACGCGGCGCCGCCGGCCGCGCCCACGCACGCCAAGGAGAATCCGCATGGATCGTAAACAGGTGCGGCAGCAGGTCTGGGCGGCCTTGCGCCAGGTGGCCAAACCAGACAGCCGCTTTGATCTCGATTTCAACGAGTACATCCCTGACTTTGACGGCAGCGCCGCTGCCCTGGCCCAGTTGACCGCTCTGGACGTGTATCGCCAGGCTCAGGTGATCTTTATTACGCCCGACAACGGCCTGGAGCAATTGCGCGCCCAGGCCATCCGCGACGGCAAAGTGCAGTTGGTCACGACCTATGGCATCCGGCGCGGCACGGTGGAGCTGCGCCCGGAATATGTGCCGGCTGGGCAGGCCGACTATGCCGCCACGCTCGACGCGCTGGAGAAGTTCGGCCGGCCCATCTCGCTGGCGCAGATGCGTGCGCGCTATGCCTTTGATCTGCTGGTGACCGGGGCCTCGGCGGTCAGCCTGTCTGGCGTGCGCTTCGGCAAAGGCCACGGCTATTTCGACCTGGAATGGGCCATGTTTTATGAGATCGGCGCGGCCCAGGCCAGCACCCCGGTGGCGGCGGTGGTGCATGATTGCCAGGTGCTGGCGGAAGACCTGACCCCCAGCCCGTTCGACACCTTGTGCGACCTGATCGTCACCCCCACCCGCGTCATCGCGGTGCCCGGCGCGCAAAAGCCCACCCACGGCGTGCTTTGGGACCGGCTGGAGCCGGGCATGCTGGCGGCCATTCCGCCTCTGCGCGAATTGCAGACACTCGGCGCGCAGTGGCGGGCAGAGGCTCAGGCAAGGAGGTCCGCCACCCAGTAAGCTACCTACACCCCGTCGTGCGCAGGGGGCTGGTCACTCGTTTACCCACACCTGAATTCGGAGGAGAGCATGGCAACTGCAGCGTATGTGTCCAAGCGTGATCCCGCTGTTCGCGTCGTCTTTTCCATCTTTATGGCTGTCGCCATTGCCGCCATCGGCTACATCATGATGACCGTCACCTCGTCACCGACGGTCAAGGGCGCCAGCTTCCTGTGGCTCCCGGCGGCGCTGCAATTGGTGGCCGGCATCTGGCTCGGCCCGTTCTATGGCACCATCGCCGCCGCCTTGGGCGCCTACGCCGCCGGCATTCTCGCTTATGGCGGCTGGGGCCTGCCCGATATCATCCAAAACCCGATCGCCGGCGGCATTGCCAACGCCATGCTGCCCTGGCTGCTGTTCAAGCTGCTCAAGATCGATGCCACCCTTGGCACCGATAAGCCGGGAGACATCTTGAAGGGCGCGGTGCGGATTGTGATCCTGGCGGTGCTGGTGGTGGCCGCCGGCCTGATCAACATCACCCTCAACCTGCCGGACCCGTGGGGCTACGTGCTGCCGCTGCTGGTGCTGGCGGTGGGCGCCTTCGTGGTGCTCCGTGGCGTTAAGATTGAGCGCCGCTACTTCCTGCCGGCCATCGGCGTGGCGGTGGTGGCCTGTCTCGTTAGCGCGTTCATCGGCGCCATCGGGGCCACGGTCGCCGGCACGCCCTTCGCGGCCGCGCTGGTCAACCCGGGCATCGGCTGGTTCGCCGGCGACACCGTCTCGGCCATCCTGGGTCTGTTCTTGCTGCCGCTCTACACGGCGCGCCTGAGAGTGGCCGGTATAGCGGAATGAGGCGTGAGGGGCAGACGCCGTCTGCCCCTCACTTTATCTATTCATCATGACCCGCCTCAGCCTGGCTTCCTTGCCGCCCGTGTGGCGGCTGGCCTTCGTTTTCACCGTTGGCCTGCTGTTCGTCCTCATCAACCAGCTCGCCCTGGCGGCGCTGCTGCTGCTGGTCGGCCTGGTGCTGTTTTTGGCGAACCGCAACCGCAACTGGGCGCTGTTCCTCAGCGCGCCCTTTTCCGGCGGCATGTTGGTTTTGTACAACACCATTCTGTCGCCGGCCTCGGCGGGCGGCTGGCACTGGGCGGTGTTCACGGTGAACCAGGCTGGCTTTGAGCGCGGGCTGGTGGTGGGCCTGCGGCTGATGGGGATGATGCTCATTGGTTTCGCCTGGCTGGCCAGCACACCCATCCCGGAGATGTATGACGGGCTGGCCTGGTTGGCGCCGGCGCGCCCGTGGGTGCTTGGCCTTCTGCGCGGTATCCAAATCATGCGGCGCGAGTTCGTGGCGCTCACTCAGTCGCTGCTGATGCGCGGCTTGAAATGGGACTCGCTGGCGGCCAATATCCGCAACCTGGTGCCGCTGTCCCAGGCCATCATCCCGCGCATCATCGACAATTCGCAGAAGGGCGCCTTTGCCTCGCAGTCGCATCTGCGCGGGCCGGCGCTGCCCGGGCGCGGCCAGATCGCGGTGGAGGGCGCCTACGTGCGCTATGCGCCTAAGCTGCCCGACGTGCTCACCGACGTCAGCCTGCAGATTGAGCCGGGAGAATTTGTTTACCTGGCCGGCCAGAGTGCCGCCGGTAAGACCACCTTGCTGCGGCTGATGGGCGGCGTCATCTCCTGGATCCTGGGCGAATTCCGCGGCCAGATCCGGGTAGACGGCCGCCTGACGCATGAGACCTCCCTGGCCACACTGTGCCGGACGGTGCGCTATGTGGCGCCCGACCCGTTCGCCTCCATCCACGGCCTGACGGTGGGCCAGGAGATCGGCTTTCTGGCGCCGGACGAACCGCAGGCGCGGCAGGCGCTGGAGGCGATGGGTATTGGTCATCTGTGGGATCGCGAAACCACCAAGCTCTCCGGTGGCCAACAGGTGCGGCTGGTGCTGGCCGGCGCGTTGGTCTCCGGCGCGCAAACTTTCCTGCTCGATTCGCCCATGCAGGAGCTGGACCCGGAGGGCCGGGCAGCCTTTTTGGAGGCACTGGCCATCCTGCGCGTCCAGCGCGAGTGCGGGTTGGTGGTGGCCGACCCGTTTTGGCGCGAGCTGGAGCGTCACATCGGTCGCGTGTTGGTGCTGGCCGACCGGCGCCTGGCAGCCGAGGTGCCGCCACCAGAGTTCTTCGACGGCGGCCAGCCCTGGCTGGATCGCTGTCATCTGCGCCAGGCGCGACGCCCGCGCCAGGCGATCACCCCCGGCGACGTGGTCGCCCAACTCGAGGGCGTGCAGGTGACTCTGGAGGGCACTCCCATATTGCGTGGGGTGGATTTCGCGGCGCGCCAGGGCGAGTTGATTGCCATCATGGGGCCAAATGGCTCCGGCAAGACCACCGCCATGCTGACGCTGGCCGGCGCCATCCGGCCGGTGAAGGGCCAGGTGACCACGCGCGGCCAGGTCGGCTACATTTTCCAGAACGCCGCACTGCAGACGCTGGCAATGACCAACCAGGAAGAGCTGGCCTTTGGGCCGCGGGTGTTGAAATGGCCGCCGGTCGAAATGGAGCAGTTTGTGGCCGAAGGGCTGGCCTGGACCGGCCTGGCGCCGGACGACAGCCCGCTGGACCTGCACGCCGCTGACCTGCGCATGCTGGCCATTGCCGCCTGTAACACGCGCGTCACCACACTGGTGTTGGATGAGCCCACCGTGGGTTTGGACTCCGCCGGCATCGCCAAGATCGACGATCTGATTCGCGTGCTGCGGCTGCAAGGCAAGGCAGTGGTGGTGATCACGCACGATCGGGAAATCGCCGCCCAGGCCGACCGCATTGTGACAATTCAGGACGGCCGGGTGCATGAGGAGCAGATCGGCGTCTCAACCTGATCGGCCGGGTCAGGTCCGACGGTCATACCCGGCAGTTCTTTTCCCATTGGGTCCATACCCGCGTGCCGGCAAGTCGCTCTCGCCGCACCCAAGAGCCAGCGGCATCCTGTTCCCCAATCCAGCCTGGGTGGGGCCGGGGAAGGGCCTGCACACGCGGGCAGGTTTTTCTGCAAACACACGCCCTGGATGCGCCGGCCCTCCCGGGGTTTGGCCCCGACAGAAGGGGCCGTGCATCCCGAGCTCCACGTGTGCGCTGGCTATCGCCAGCTAAAACGCGCTGCTGACGCTCTAGCAATCTATCGCCGGCGCGGCTGCTAACCCGGCCTTGAGGCAACGCTTCCCGTTAGGGCCGCAGGTCCCCGCAGCACAGGGGGAGCATGGGGGATAGGTCCTCC
>JAYTFQ010000756.1:0-2583 GCA_043734225.1 Anaerolineales bacterium
GCCGGTGCCGGCCACGGTTGTGATGATCCCGTGCGCGTCCACCCTGCGGATGCGGTTGTTGTCGGAGTCGGCGATGTACAGGTTGCCGTCGCCGTCCAAAGCGATATCGGTTGGACGCTGGAGCATCGCCGATGTCGCCGCGCCGCCGTCTCCGCCAAACCCAGCCTTTCCAATGCCAGCCACTGTGCTGATGATGCCGTTGCGGTCAATGCGGCGGATCCGGTTGCCGTCGAGGTCGCCCACATACAGGTTCCCGGCGCCATCCAGCGCCAAACCGGCGGCGCAGCCGATCTTCGCGGAGAGTGCCGGCCCTCCATCGCCGGAGGAAGCCCCTGGGACGGGGCTGGCGTAGACCGTCAGCAGCCCAAACGCATCAATTTTATAGAGCGGCGTTCCCACGCAGACCGCCAGGAAGAGGTTGCCCTCCACGTCGAAGGCGAAATGATTCGGATACGCCAGCTTGATTGAGGTCGCTGGGACGGCCACAACGCCTACGGCGGAGAGGGTGCTGTCTGCGGCAGCCGCGCTGGTGGGCGGAGGCGCCGTGTCGACCGGCAATCCCGTTCCAATCGCCGTTGCCGCGGTCGACGGGCCGCCGCAGGCGCCCAGGGCAGACAGCGCCAGCAGGCAGGTGAGCGTCCGATATCGGTTCTGTCTCAAGTTCATAGATGGATTGGTGTCCGGCGGCTCACAGCCCTTCCGGCCATTGCGCGCAGATCTTGCGGTACGGCTGTGGCGCGAAGTAGGTGTTCCATTCATCGCGGGTCAGGTTGCGCCCGGCCAGGTCGCAGGCGCGGCTCAGCCAATCCTGGCTCGCCATGTCGAGCAAGCTATCCGATAGCTGCCAGATGCCCACGCTGTTCTCGGCGCTGCCGGAGGCCAGCCTCTTGCCGTCCGGGCTAAAGGCCACGCTGGTCACCGGCAGCGTGTGGCCGGCCAATGCTGGCCCAAGCGGCAGCCGGCTGGCCAGGTCCCACAGCAGCAGCGTGTGGTCGGCGCTGCCCGAAGCCAGCACTTTCCCATCTGGGCTAAAGGCCAGGCTTGTCACCGCGTCGGTGTGACCCCTCAGCCGCGCGATCGGCGCCGGCGCTGTCGTCTCGCTAATCGTCCTCTGGATCGCTGCCACATCCCACAGCAGGATTTCGTCCGCATTCGCCGTGGCCAGCGTGCGACCGTCAGGGCTGTAGCCAATACCGGCGCTGGTTTTCATTTGGGTTGCCTTGTCGCCCCTCAGCGGCTGGCCCATTTGCTGCCCGGTCGCCAGGTCCCACAGCCGCGCCGTCCCATCCGGGCTGTTCGAAGCCAGGTATTTCCCATCCGGGCTAAAGGCCACGCCCGTTACATAGTCCGTGTGCCCCACCAGGGGCTGGCCCATCGGCTGGCCCGTGGCCGCCTCCCAGAGCTGGATCATCCTATGGGCTGTGCCGGTGGCCACGGTCTTGCCATCGGGGCTGAACGCCAGACTCCTAATCTCATCATTGGAGGTGGCTGGCGAGTGGCTCCGCAATTGGCCGCTGGCCGCGTCCCAGAGATACAGGCTTCCGGCTCGGCCGGCGGCGGCCAGCGTCAGGCCATCCGAGCTAAAGGCCACCCCATTAATCGCGCCAGTCACGTCGCTTAGCGGGGCGCCGCTTAATTGGCGGCTGGCCATGTCCCATAGCCGGACGGTTGCATCCCGGCTGCCCGATGCCAGCCGTTGGCTGTCCGCGCTGAAAGCCACGCTGGTGACGAAGGCCGAATGGCCCCAGCGCAGCCCCAACAAATGCGGGCTGTATCGGAAAACCCGCCCCAGGTTGGCGCGCGTTTGCGGGTCGGGGGCCAGGCGGAAGGCCTCTGCGCCCAACAGTAGTCCCACGGGCAGGTTGCGGTCCATGGCAAAAGTCGATTGCGACGCCAATTGGTAGGCGGCTGCCAGTTGGGCCTGGCGGTCAGCCTCTTGCCCTCGGGCAATCGATTGGGTGCTGGCCGCCTGCGCCGCCAGCTCATTCCGGTTAGATTGCAGGTTGTAGAAAACGGCCGCTATCACCGCCAGCAGCGCCAGCGCCGCGATGCCGGTGATCACCCGGTTGCCGGTCCGCAGCCGCCCGGCTGCCTGGGCCTGCTCGGAAGCGCGGCGCGCCTCGACTTCCGCGCGCTGCCGCTGGGCTTCGGCCAGCCCGCGCGCCGCTTCCAGCTCGTTTTGCCGCTGAGCCTCGCGCTCGGCGGCCTCGCGCTCGGCAAATGCGCGCGAGGCCTCGACAAACTCGCGCTCGATCGCGTTCAGGTCACTGGCCCGGCGAGAGAACTGCGCCCACTCAAGCGCCTGCGCCAGGCGCGGGCCGCGGTAGAGCTCGCTGGGGTCGCGCTCCAGCAGGTCCCATTCCTGGGCGGCCTCGGTCAAGCGGCGGTGCAGCCGCAAACCCTCGCGGTCCTCGCTCAGCCACTGCTGCAGCGTCGGCCACTCGCGGATCAGCGCTTCGTGCGCCACTTCCACCGAGTCGCCATCCTGGATGATCAGCCGCGCATCGCTCAGCGTCTTCAGAACCTTGGCCATGCCGCCGGCTGCGTCCGCGGCCGCCGCCCCGGCCGGCAGCAACTCGGCCA
>JAYTFQ010000757.1:0-4974 GCA_043734225.1 Anaerolineales bacterium
GTTGAGGCCCCGTTTTGGGGATTACTTCTCTGACAGATGACGGCAACGACGGATGACTTGTGCTAACATCAATTTCTGACCACGACTGGTGAAAGGGAAACCTCATGACCGGCTTGACCATGCGCGATGCGCGGCCCGAGGATCGGGCGGCCATCGAAGACGTCACGATTTCTGCCTATCAAGAATATGCGCCCATCATGCACGAGCGCTGGGAAATCTACCGGCACAGTATTTTGGGCACCCTGGCCGATGTGCGCCCGGCCGATCAAATTGTCGCCGAGAGTGGCGATGTGATTGTGGGAACGGTGCTGCTGTTTCCAGCGGGGACCGCCTTCAAGGCCCCCGGCGGTGTCGATGTGTCACTCGCCGCGCCGGAAATTCGTCTGCTGGCGGTGGCGCCGGCGGCGCGCGGGCTGGGCGTGGGGGCGGCGCTGGTGAACGAGTGCATGCGCCGGGCTCGGCTGGCGGGGGTGTCGGCAATCACCCTGCATACCACCGACATGATGCAGGTGGCGATGCGCATGTATGAGCGCATGGGCTATGTGCGCGCGCCCGAGCTGGATTTTTCGCCAGCTCCAGAATTTGTGATCAAGGGGTATCGCTACACCTTAGCTGCCGCCCCGCAATGACCCGTCTGCAAGACGTCAATACCACTGAACTGCGCGCGGCCATTTCCCTGGGCTGCCGCACCATGCAGAGTATTTTCAATGCCGACGACGATGGCCTGCCGTTTTTTGAGGCGTTGGTCTGGCCGCATGCCTTGCTGGCCTGGAGCCCCAACCTCAGCGAGTGTCACGTGCCCGGCCGCCACCTAAACGCGCTGCTGATGGCCGAGGCGGTGGCAGGTGTGGCGGTCGACCCCGCCGCCATCGCCAACCATCGGCGGGCGGCATTTTTCTCCTTTGGTGGGGCATTGCGGCTGCCGCTCAACCGACTGGTGCAGAACGGGCCGGTAGTGGTCTTTTCGCCGCACAACCTGCGCGAGGGCTTGCACGCCCTGTACGCCCTGGTGAAGTATCGCGGCGACGACGAGGCCCGCGCCCTGGCTCAGGCCTATATTGCCGAAATTCACAACCTTTGGAGCGTCGCGACCGGCTGGGACCTGGCTCGCTTCCGGGCGTTGGGGTTGACTTTCCAGCCCGTGCAAGGGCCGCTGAACGGTGAAACACGCATGGTCGGGCCGCTGGTTAAGTATTACCGCGCCACCGGCTATGCGCCTGCCCTGGAGCTGGCGCTGCAGCTCAAGGAACAGGCCGTGCAGAAGTTTTTCCTGCCAGCCGGCGACTATGATCACACGCGCTTTATCACCGACCACACCCACTCCATTACCGGGTCGATGTCTTCCCTGGCGCAACTGGCGGATCTGATGGATGACGATGCGCTGCTCCAGCGCATCAAGGCCTTTTACGACCGCGGCCTATGGGACATGCGGGATGAGATCGGCTGGTCGCCTGGAGCGGTCGGACAACAGAATAGCGATCTGGGCGAAGCCGGCAATGGCGGCGACATCGTGGAGACGGCCCTCATCTTAGGCCGGCATGGCTATCCCGAATATTACGCCGACGTGGAGCGCATCCTGCGCTGCCACCTGCTGCCCTCACAGCTGCGCGACGTAAGTTTTGTCCTCGAACATCCCAACCCGGACGGGATTGATGGGCTGCGGAATGCCGCTGACCGGCAGTTGGGCGCCTTTGGCCTGCCGGCACCCTATGGCTTCCTGGCGCGCGGCAAGGGCCGCGAGACCATCGGCTTCTACATGGACATCGTTGGCAGCGTTGTTGGCTCTCTGTGCGCGGCTTATGAAGCCGTGGCGCGCCGCGAGAGCACCGGGCACTGGATTAACCTGCATTTTGATTACGACGGTCCCGATCTTAGCATCCACTCACGCTACGGTCCCACCGGCGCGCTAGAGATTACACTAAAGCGCCCCGGGCCGCTGTTTGTACGCCGGCCAGCCTGGGCCGCGCCGGATGATGTGCTGCTGGAAGGCGCCGCCGCGCCCCAGTGGGCCAACGGTTATCTGTTCTTGGCGCAGCCGCCAGTCGGCACGCCGCTGCGCATGAGTTATCCTCTCGCGGAAACAATCCTCACCCTTTCGGCGCGCGTCCATGCGCAGCCTATTCGCGTGCGGCTGCGCGGCGACAGGCCGGTTGCGATGGATAATTTCGGGATGGACCTGACCTTCTTTGAACCGTTTGAGGCTGCCTCAGACCAGAGTTGACCCCCGTCAACCCGGCCGTTGTCAGGCGGAAACTTGCCAGTTGACCACATAGCTTGACTTGTCACCGGGCAGCCTCTAAAGTCGATAGAACGCCTCGCCGCCCAAGCCACCAGGACACTGATCCGCAATGAGCTTTACCCTGACAGTTGTACTCGGCGCCATCGCCGGGCTGACGATCTTTCTCGGCCTGCCCGTCGCTCGGCTGCGCAGCCTTTCGCCCGCCTGGATGGCATTTCTGAATGCCATCGCCACTGGCATTCTGATCTTCTTGTTTTGGGATATTGTCACCAAGGCCACTGAGCCGATTGACGGGGCGCTGGCGGCAGCCAAGGCCGGTCAGCCGGCGAATTTTGTTTTGCTGGTGGTGCTGTTTGCGGTTGGCATGGGGGCCGGGCTGCTTGGGCTGGTCTATTTCGAGACGCGCTACATTCGCCGCGCCGCCGAAGCCTCCCGCCAGCTCGAGGCCTCGCCGGCGCAACTTTCCACCCTGATTGCTATTGGCATCGGTTTGCACAACTTTTCAGAGGGGCTGGCCATTGGACAGGCGTCCCGGTCGGGCGCCATCAGCCTGGCCGCCATCCTGGTCATTGGGTTTGCCCTGCACAATATGACCGAAGGGTTTGGCATCGCCGCGCCGCTCACCGCCGGCGCGGCGCCTACCTGGCGTTTCCTGGCCCTGGTTGGGCTGATCGGCGGCGGTCCCACCTTCCTGGGAACGATTCTGGGCTATGGTGTCCAATCGGAGCCAGTCTTTGTGCTGTGCCTGGCCCTGGCGGCCGGCTCGATTTTGTACGTCATCATGGAGTTGCTGCACAGCGGCCGGCGCTTCAAGCTGCGCGAGTTGACGATGTGGGGTGTCCTGATCGGCTTTATGCTTGGATACTTGACCGACCTGATCTTAAGCTGGGGCGGGGCGTAGCCGCCCTCCTCTCAATCAGCCAGCGCTTGCTCTGCGACGCTGGCGTTGATCGAATCTCCATGAGCGGGGTAAAACGTCCTGGCCCCCTGATTCAATAGCTTTCGCCAACTGTCCCGCGTCAGCGCCGCGGCCGCCTCATCACTGGCGAATTGCGGTAAGTGCAGATCGCCAATGAAGGCCAGGCCGGAGTCGAGCACCAGTGATATGCTGTCTTCGCTGTGTCCCGGTGTTTCGATGACTTCTCCGCGAATTCCAAGGGCGGCCAACACCGGCCGATTGCCGGCGCTGAGCACAATGTCTCCTGGTTCGACGACAATGGGCGTATATCCCCCTTTGCCTCGAAATGACGCTTCCAGTTCTGGCAGGTACGGAACCTGTTTCGAGTGCAGGATCAGCCGCGCGCCCGCCATTTGCTTGATATCCTGCGCCAGACCAGCGTGGTCAGGGTGGGTGTGTGTGATCAGCACGAATTTGATCTCGGCCGGCTGTATGCCATAGGCACGCAATTGGCTCTGTAGTGCTCCCAACGACCCCGGCCAGCCCGCGTCGACCATCAGCTTGCCATTGGCCAGATCGATCAGAAAGCTGTGGGTCGACCGATAAGTCAGCCTAACCAGATTTTCCATCACCGCGCCGCCGGAACCCTAGCCATTCGTCTCCCGTCCTTCGTCCTACGTCAGATTTGCCCAAACCCCTCCATTATCCTCGCCACATGCCGCGCGCCGTTCAAAAAGTCCTGCACGCGCACGTGTTCGTTTGGCGCGTGAATCCGGTTGTCCCAGTAGCCCACGCCAGCGAAAACGACCGGGATGCCGCCCAGCGGGCCGGAGAAGGCATAGATGGGTGTGCTGCCGCCGCTGATCGGCACGATCTGGGTTGGGTGCCCATAGACCTCCTGGCCGGTCGCGACAGTCAACCGCACCAGCGGGCTGTCGGGTGACGCGGTGAAGGGCATCATGCCGCCATAGCTGTGGATCTCCACGTCGTCGAAGCCCTTCGCGTCCAGATGAACTCTCAGCTTGGCCAAGATGTCGTCTGGCTCCATATCCGGCACCAGTCGGAAGTCCAATTTGGCGCTGGCCTGGGCGGGCACAATGGTCTTGTCGCCGTCGCCCTGGTAGCCCGCGTTGATCCCCTGGATGTTGCAGGTTGGCTCGAACACGGCCCGGCTCAGCGCGGCGCCTGTGCGGCCCAGCACAAACCGCTTAACGTCATACACTTGGTGCAGCACGTCCTCAAACGTGGGAAGCTTGTTCAGCAGCTCCAGGTCCAGCGCCGAGGGTGGGCGGGCCTGGTCGTAAAAGCCGGGGATGCGGATGCGTTCGTCCTCGCCCTTGAGCGAGGCCAGCGCGCGCACCAGCCGCCAGGCGGCGCTGGGGAAGATATGGCCGCCGCCGGAGTGGGCGTCGCGGCTCATCGTGCGCACACTCAGCTCCACCGCCAGAATGCCGCGCGCGCCCAGCACCAGCTCAGGCGCGCCATCCGGGCCGATGCCGCCGCCCTCCCAGATGGACCCATCACAGGCCAGCAATTCGCGGTGGTCTAGCACAAACTGCGCCACCGTCGGGCTGCCGATTTCCTCCTCGCCTTCCACCACGAAAAGCAGGTTGCACGGCAGCTCGCCGCCGTGCGCCGAGCGCACCGCGTCCAGCGCTGCCAGCCGGGCAACCAACTCGCCCTTGTCATCGGCCGCGCCGCGCGCATACAGCGCCCCGTCACGAATGGTCGGCTCAAAGGGCGGGCTGGTCCACAGCTCCAGCGGCTCGGGCGGCTGCACGTCGTAATGGTTGTAGCACAGCAGCGTGCGCGTCGAGCGGCCGTTGGCCCGCCCGAC
>JAYTFQ010000758.1:0-2520 GCA_043734225.1 Anaerolineales bacterium
ATTCGCACGCAGCTTCCCTATTTAGGCCGGATTCTTGGTACCGAAGTGGGGCGTCTGCCCTGGCGTTTTCGGCGAAACATAGTTCTTGCAGTAGAGTCAAGGATGTTTCGGTCGAATTGGATGCCGCCAAGCGGCCAGACGTTTGTCTGGCCGCTTCGCGGCATCCAATTCGACCGGCATTTTATGGCAGGCTGATCGGATACTTAAGATTGTTCATTGGCGCGGGCCGGCCCAAACGCCTCCTCCACCAGCGCCGCCTGGTGCAGCGCGTGCTTGGAGGATGAGCCTTCCGCCGGGCTGGCGTTGCGCTGCCGGCCCACATAGCGCAGCGGCCAGCGCCCGGCGATCACTGTTTCCAGGTTAGGCCGCAAGAACTCCCAGGCGCCCATGTTCTCCGGCTCCTCCTGCGCCCACACCACCTTTTGCAGGTTGGGATAGCCGCCGAACACCGCCTGGTAGTCATCCGGCCGGAAGGGGTAAAGCTGCTCGACTCGCGCCACCGCCGCTTCAGGATGCTGGCCACGCAGCGGGCTGGCGGTCAAATCAAAATACACCTTGCCGCTGCACCAGATCAGCCGCCGCACCTGCGCCGCGTGTGCCTGCGCGGCGCTATCGTCGATCAGCGGTTGCCAGCAGCCCGTGGCCAGCTCGTTCAGGCTGGAGGCCACCGCCGGGTGGCGCAGCAAGCTTTTGGGCGTCATGATGATCAGCGGCAGCGGGTCCAGCTTGAGCAATTGCGCCTGGCGGCGCAGCATATGGAAATATTGCGCCGCCGTGGTGCAGTTGACGATGCGCAGGTTGGTCTCCGCCGCCAAATTCAAAAACCGCTCGGGCCGGCCGCTGGAATGGTCCGGCCCCTGGCCTTCATAACCATGCGGCAGCAGCAGCGCCAGCGACGGCGTCTGGCCCCACTTGTTGCGGGCCGAGGCGATAAACTCGTCGATGATCACCTGCGCCCCATCAAAGAAGTCGCCATACTGAGCCTCCCACAGCACCAGCCGCTCGGGCGCCTGCACGTTGTAGCCGTACTCAAAGCCCACCGCCGCCGCTTCCGATAGCGGGCTGTTGCGCACCTCAAACGCGGCCCGCGCCTGCGGCAGCGCCTGGAGCGGGATGAACGTGGCGCCGGTGCCGGCGTCGTGAAAGACGGCGTGGCGCTGGCTGAAGGTGCCGCGCTCGGTGTCCTCGCCGGTCAGGCGGATGGGCGTGCCGTCGGCCAGGATGGAGGCCAGGGCCAACTGCTCGGCGTGCGCCCACTCAATGGAGGCCGCTGCCGGATCATCCAAGGCCGCTCGCCGCCGCTCCAGGGCGCGCTGCAGCTTGGGGTGGGGAGTAAACCCGTCCGGCAGCGCCAGCAGCGCGTGATGCAGCGCGCGCAGGCGTTCGGCCGGCACAGCCGTTTCCATGCGCCGGGCCGCGCCGCGCGGCGGGGCTGCCGGCACCGGCTCCACAATGGCTTCCTCGGGTTTCAGGCTTTCCAGCACAGCTTGCAACTGCGCCATCTGCTCGCGCAGCAGCGCTTCCGCCTGCTCGGCGGCCAGGGCGCCGCGCTTGGCCAGCCGCGCGGCCCACAGCTCGCGGGCGGTCGGCTGGCGGGCGATGGCGGCATACATCACCGGCTGGGTAAAGGCCGGCTCGTCGCCCTCGTTGTGCCCATAGCGCCGGTAGCCAATCAAGTCGATCAAAAAGTCTTCATGGAAGCGGGCCCGATACGCATACGCCAGCCGGGCCACTTCCAGGCAGGCCAGCGCGTCGTCGGCGTTGACATGCACAATTGGGATCTCAAATCCCTTGGCCAGGTCGCTGGCATAAAGCGTGCTGCGCCCTTGCTGGGAAGGGGTGGTGAAGCCCAACTGGTTGTTGGCAATGATGTGCAGCGTGCCGCCGGTGCGCCAGCCGGGCAGCCGCGACAGGTTCAGGGTTTCGGCTACCACGCCCTGGCCGGAGAAGGAAACATCGCCGTGAATGAGGATGGGCAGCGTGAGCTGCGCATCGAAACGCGCCGGGCCGGGCTGGTACGCGCGCGTGCCGGCCGCGCGGGCCATGCCGGCCACCACCGGGTTCACGGCCTCCAGGTGGCTGGGGTTGGGCGCCAGCGTCACCAGCATCGGGCTGGGCTCGCCGGCCGAGTGCTCGCGCCGGGCGCCGAGGTGATATTTAACATCGCCGGTCCAGCCCAGATCATCGTCGCGCACCGCCTGCCGGCCGCCCTTCACCGGGTCCTTGAACTCGGCCAGGATTTGGGCATAGGGCTTGTTCAGGATGTGCGCCAGCACATTCAGCCGGCCCCGGTGCGCCATGCCGATCAGCACAGAGGGCAGGCTGTCCTGCCCGGCGGCGCGCAGCACTTCATCCAGGATGGGCACCAGCAGGTCGAGTCCTTCAATCGAAAAGCGCGTCTTGCCGGGGAAGGTGCGGTGCAGGAAGCGCTCAAAGGCTTCCACGCGCGTCAGCAAGCGCAGCAGCCCGACTTCGTCCACCGGCGCCCGCGGCGGGCGGAAACTGCCGGTCTCGGCCGCC
>JAYTFQ010000759.1:0-10047 GCA_043734225.1 Anaerolineales bacterium
CTCAAGGACGATTGGGTTCGTCTCCAGGGACGGTCATAGGCGCGCGTTACTTACTTTTTCTCGACGAGGGATTGCGGCCTGCAGTGGCGTGTTCTTGAAGGCGAAGCGCGGATTGGAGCGCTGTTCTAGAAGCTCGCCAGAGGGACGCTTGCATTAACCTACGGGCCGGATTGGAAGGCCAGGTCGTCCAGAAACAAGTTGCTATCGACCGTCTTGTCGGTCTGCACTTGGAACTTGAGCATGACCGTGCTGCCGGCGTAGGCGCTGAGATTGACCGTGTGCTGCACCCAGCCGAGCGTGCTGTCGCTCGCGCATAAACCGTAGCTGTCGACAACCGTATCGTTGACCCACACCGTGGCCACATCGAAGTAACAGGCGGCCTCACCCGATACGATCCACTGCCAATAGCCGAGATACGACGCTCCGGGCGGGATCAGCACGGTTTGTTGCAGTGAAGCTGTTTCGGTCAGCGCGTTCCCCACACCATCGCCCAGCCAGGCGGCCCAACTGCCGCTGTGCGGCGACACGCTGGCGCTGGCCAGTACCCCTTCCGGCACGATGAGTGTTCGGCCAGCAGCGGAATTGGCGCTCCATTGGTCCGAGCCGGCCTCAAACCCGCCATTGTTCAATTGTGTGAACGGCCCACTGTTCAAGCTCAGCAGGGGCAAGTAAATATGCTGGTTGTACTTTAGCGTGCCGCTAACGATCAGGGCCGAGGATGCCTGACTGTTGCCCACGGCCGTGGCGCCCAGATCAGCCTGATCGGATCCAAATACGGAGCACGCCTGGGCATAGTTCTCCCCCTGGCACAATGTTACCGTTATGCCGCTGCTCACCCGCAGCGATGAGATCGACTGCGACGGCAATCCCAGGGCCGCATTGGTCGAGTAGCCGCCCAGCCCTTTCACCACGCACTGCCCGCCATAATTTGGATAAACAAAGAACGCCGCCTGGCCCGCGGCCGGCGTGCAGGCGTCAGTGACGGTGGAAAGGCTGCCCACGATGCGATCGCTGTCAATGTTGAATTGAACCCCGGCCCAATTTTCCGTGTGGCCGCCGGCATACTGCCGCAGGCGCTGGTGGTTGGTCCACAGCGTGTTGTTCAAACCGCAACCCTGCCACCACACGGAGGCGCTTGGATCATAGCCCGGATAGGACCAGGCCGCGATCCAAATCAGGTCGGGCACATGGGTCACCTGCGCGAAGTCGCTCAGGCTTGGTCCGCACGGCGCGCCATATACCCCGGCCTGGTCGCCCGTCGTCCGCAGTTCGCCTGACCAGCCGGAGATGAACGCTTTCACCGCATCTTGGCAGGCCTGATTGCCTTGATAGTTCTCAACATCGAAATAGATTACGGAGCCTGATAGGTCGGAAAGCGTCAGGCCCAGGTTATGGGCCACGTTTCGTGCGAGGAAGGCTTCCGTCACGCCCTGGCTATAAGCGCTGCCCGGATCAATGCTCATGCGTTTTTCCGGGGGGACGACACTGCTGCAGGGCGCCTGCGGGCCCACCCAGGTGGGGATGAACAGCCAGCCTTGCCTGGCCAACGCCTGCACATAGGCGCGCGTCAGCGTGCCGCAATTGGCGCGGCTCGACCCGCCAATATACAGGTTCCACACGCCGTAGGGGCTAAAGGAATACCAATTCTGCATGTCGCCGGTGGCCGGCAATGACCCGTCGTTCTTGCAGTTGTCAAAGCCGTGCCCATCGTAGGTCACGCGCAGCCCGCCGATGCTCTGGCCTGGCGCCGCGCTGGCGGCGGCCGGAAAGTTTTGCGCCAGCATGGTCTGGCCGCCCGGCAGGCTCACCGGGGTCCAGGTGTGTCCGCTGTTAGCAGTGCTCAGCAATTTCGTTATCAGCGCGCATACGCCAGCCGTGCATTGGCCCTGCGCCGACCGGGCCCAGCCGGCCCGCGGCGTGGCCATGCTCAGCGCGCTCAGCCGCTCGCCGTTCGGGCCGTTTGGCCCGCTGGCCTCGGACGTGCTCGGGCCGGGCAGGGCGGTCCAATCTTGCCCGCCATCCTGGGTAATGTAGCTTCCGTTGCCAGTGTCGGTCGCATCAATCTCGCCGTCCTGGGTACTTGTAAAGTGTGCCGGCGCGCCGGTGGGCAGGCTGAGCCGCGTCCACTGTGCGCCGCCATCGACTGTCTTGAAGAGCGTGCCCAAGTTGAAATTCGAGCTGGTGGCCTGTTTCACCTCCAGCCAGCCGGTGTTGGCGTCAATGATTTGCAGGTAGACTTCGCCCGCCATCCCGGCTGCCTCGTCGGCGGCAAACAGCGCCAGCGGCTGCGCCTGCCAGGTTTGGCCGCCGTCTGCCGTGCGCGCCATCGTATAGCTTAGATTGCCGCTGGCCGCCGAGGCCGTAGTCACCACCCAGCCGTGCAGCGGGTCCGCGAAACTCGCGGCGCGGATTTCAGCCGCGTCCAGTCGGGGCGGCGTGATATCGCGCCAATGCGCGCCGCCATCATCCGTCCAAAACAGTTGCCGGCCCAGCAGCGCCCAGCCACGGCCGCCGGTCGCGCTGTCCCCAGCCGCTACCAGTTGAAAGGCCAGCAGGTTGGGGCCTTCGGGTGCCGTCGGGACCGCAGGTGCCGCCGCGGCCGCGGCCGGCAGCGCGCCGGCGCCCGGGGTGGCGCCGGCCAACAAAAACACGACCGCCAGGATTACGCGAAAACGGGTTGGGAGTTGTTTCATGGTTGCCCTTGATTTTACGCTACATTGCTAGACGCCGCGACGGGCCGGGGCGTTCCAACGGGCCGGCCTGATAGGCCAGCGGTCCGCCGCCGGTTTAGCGGTGACATAACGCCGGGCGTTTGTAGGCCTGAGCCAGTTATGGCACTGGCCGTTTTTCGGGCCTCCTGGTAAAGTAGGGTCATCGGACCCAATCCCTTATGTTAAAGATCCGTTATGTGTCGTGCGAGCACTGCGGCAGCCCGCGCGACCCCGACCTGGGGCAAGCCTGCCCGCTGTGCAATTCGCGCCGCTACCCGGTGATTGGCTACAGCTACCCACACGAGGCCCGCACCCTGATGACCATGGGCCTGGTCATTGCCGGGTTAGTGCTTTTGGCGGTGCTGGCCGGCGCCGGCGTCCTCGTCTACCTTGAATCCGGGCTGCGCGCCTTATGACCCGCCGGCCCATCCGGCCCTAGCTGCCAGCCATGTGGAATAGCCGCGTCACTTTGACCGTCCTGGTCGGCTTGCTGGGCCTGGCGCTGGTCTGCGCCGGGCTGGGCGCTGCTTACGCCCCGTACTATTCCGGCCGCCGCGGCACCAAACTGACCCAAATCGCTCAGGGCTACCTGGATCAGACCAGTACCGTCACCGCCGCCGCTGCCCAAACCCAGATCGCCTTCCAGCCCACCCAAACGGCCGTCGCCGGCGCCACCCAAACCGAGGTCGCGCGCCCGACCATCACGCCCACGCCCACCAACACGCCCACGCCCACCTTTACCCCCACTGCCACCCAGCCGGCTGCCATTGTCGGCTGCCCGGCCAGCGTGGCTGGCACCGGCCGGTTGATGTATTCCGTGCCGGGCGGCGGCCGGCTGAAGAATTCGGTGCTGCTGCCCAATGGCACTGGGCTCACCCTGATCGGCCGATTGCGAGACGGCGGCTGGTATCAGGTGAAGACGGATTCCAACCAGATTGGCTGGATGCGCAGCGATGTGCTCGCGCTGCCCCAGACCAACTGCCAGCCCAACACCTATGACCTGTCGTACCTGCTGGGCCTGACCAGCGGCCAGCGCGTGGTGGCCGACGACACCTTCGTCAGCAACGAAAACGGCTGGACCAGGGCCGCCGGCGTGCCGGTTTCGCCCCTTCTCAGCGCCTATGGCGACGCGCAGTTGGTGCTATCTACCACCGGCGTCGATCGTCTCACGCCCACCAATCCGGCGCTGAAGCACGTGCCGTCGTTCCAGATAGCGACCTCCTTCTCGCGCGAGAACTTTTTTAGCGACAGTTACGTCGGCGTGCGCTTCCGCGATAGCGGCCTCACCTATTACGAGGTCCGCATCCTGCGCGATTGCCGCATCGTGGTCCTGGCTGTCAACCAGCCGGTCTTCACCCGCCCGGTCGACCCCGGCGCCAACACCTGCACCGACGATCTCGAAGATTGGCTTGTGGTATCGTTGACCCCGGACTACCATCTCACCATCCAGCTCAACGACGCCGAGCCGGTGGACGTGGTGCTCCAGGACCCCTCTGGTCTCTACACCGGCGGCGGCCTGGAACTCGTGGTGGCCAAAGCCCGCGTCACCGTCAGCTATCTGGTCGTTACTGTGCCGCAGTAGAATTTTTTCATCTCATGGCCACTGAATCCCTCCCGCGCGAAATCGCCTTTTGGGGCCCCTCCAGCTCTGGCAAAACCTGGCTGATGCAGTCCCTGGCGCGCGCGCTGCACAAGATTAACCAGGATGACTCGGAGTTCGAATATGTGCTGGCTCAGCCCGAGGCCCTGACGGCCATTAGTGCCCAGGCCCCGCAGAACCAGGCCACATCCGATGCTTATGACAAAGTCTGGCTGTTCCAGCGCAAGGTGCGGCCGGAGCACGACACGCCCGCCCACCGGCTGAGCGCTCACTCGCACAGCATCGTGGTGCGCGACGCGCCCGGCGAGCTGCTGATGCAGGGCGTTAACAACGTCGTCATGGTGCCCCTGCGCGACGCGCAGTGCATCATCGCCGTGCTCGACCCCAGCCTGATCGACAGCGCCGCCCCCAACCCGGCCGCGGCGGCGGCCGCCCAGCCCGAGCGCAGCACCAATCAGGGGTTGGCCGCGCTATTCGGTTCGTCCAGCGCTACGGCCGCGCCGGCGCCCGGCTTGGGCGGCTCTTTTCAATACACCCAGGCGCAATACACCCAGATGGTCAGCAACCTGCTGCAATTACTCTCCAGCGCCCCCCGGCCCGACCGGCACGTGGCGGTCTGCATTACGAAAGTGGACCAGTTGGGCGTGCAGGGCCGCAGCCCCTGGCAGGTCATCGAAGTCTTCTTTGGCGCGGAGATGGCCAAACTGCTCAAAAGCTATGCCGGCAAGATGGAGATCGAGGCCTTTGGCGTTTCGGCTGCCGGTTATCTGGATGCTTATCGCCAGCAGCCCAACTTCGATCCTGGCACGCGCAGCCTGCTCTCGCCTGATAAGTGGCAGCCGTTCGCGGTGGAGACGCCCTTCTTCTGGCTGTTTACCTTCCTCGAGCGCCAGCGCCTGGGGCAGGGCGGGGGGCGCATCCCGCGCTGGTACTTCAGCCGCGATCGTCTGGCGCGTTACATCGGCTACCCCACGCGAGTGTATTAACGTTGCCTGTGTCGAATGCCTCGGTCCCCGTCGCCCTGAGTGGTCATGCCGCGTGTGCAGCCTGTTGCGCCATGCGAAACCGGCTTATCCGACCCACTATGACTGTCACTCTCAGTGGTCATGCCGCGCGCGCGCGTGGCGTGTTTCGACGTAAGAAACCGGCTTACCCAGCCCTCCACGACTGTCGCTCTGAGTGGTCACGCCGCGTGTGCAGCCTGTTGCGACATGAGAAACCGGCTTATCCAGCCGTCTATGACTGTCACTCTGAGCTCGAATGCGCATGCATCGGCCAACCATCACAGTGGCGCGCGAAGAGCATCCCCGCATGTCCCCCAGGAGCCTTGTTTCTGAGCAGCGCGAATGCGCAGGCTTCATCCTACCATCGCGCTGGCGCGCGACGCGCAGCGCCCCTTTGGGGACGAGCCTCTCGTACAATCGCGCCAGTCATCACGCCCAGGCCACCGAGGGCGTGTAAATCACCGAGTCGCCCGTCATGCTGAGCCTTCACGCTCCTCTCGCCACGCGCTACGTCGATTTCGGCAAAGTCTTCGTTTCCAACGGCGCCCTCGACTTCAGCACCCTGGCCGCCTCCGATCCCGAAGTCGCCCGTTTCGGCCCGCAGCTCTTCAACCGCGGCCTGGTCTTTCCCGAAACCTCGCCCTTTGCCGCGCAGATCGGCAGCGTTTCGGCCGCGCTGCTCATGTTCGAGAGCGGCTATCTGTTTGTCCTGGTGCAGCGCCGGCGCGAAGGCGAGCTGAGCGCCGATCCGCGCACCGACCGGCCCTTCAACCAGGTGCGCTTCATCGCCCTCAGTCGCGAGATGATTGAGCAGGCGTTTGCCGCCCGCGCGGGCCTGTACACCAGCCTGGCCCTGGCCGCGCGTGATCCCGCCGCCAAAGTCTGGCTGCACGATTACACCGCCCCCGCCGATGTGCTGCCCTGGCAGCCCTCGCTCGACCGGCTGGACTCCGCCGCCCCCAGCCCGCAGGCCATCCAGTTTGTCGCCAATGCCCTGGTATCCGCCGCCGACGGCAACAAACTCCAGCCCATCAGCGTGCCCTTGCCGGGCCAAGACCTGCTCGAAAAGCTGCGGCTGGTGGAAGCCGTGCAGTATTGGCTCATGCCCAAGTTGGGCGTGTTCACCTTCGCGCTGGATTACATCAGCATTCAGAACGTTCACCTGCGCCTGTTCGAATTGCCGCCGGATGCGCCCGCGCCGCTGCCGCCCGAGCGTGTATTTTTGCCCGGCCCGGACCTGGGCCGTTTTCATGACGATTACCATACCCCCATCAGCAGCCTGGCGCACGATGCGCTCTACGACCCCGGCCTGCCCGAGTTGCTCGGCCTGCATGCCAGCGCGGCCGAGGCGGTCGGCCTGTATCGCGTGGATCGCCAGGCCGAACCGCTGCCGGGTGCCCGGGCCGAGCGGCTGTATCCCGAGATTGCCAAACTGGGTGAGCGCCGTTTCAACTTGCTCCGGCGTGTGCCGCCCGCCGACCAACTGGCGCTGCTGCGCCGGCCCGATCTCTCCGCCGAGCTGCGGCTCGATCTGCTGACTGTGGCGCTGGAGGCCTCGCACGGCCTGCTGCTGTTGTACGCCCCCTCACATCTGGCCGTGCCCCGCGCCGCCCGCGCCGACGAGCGCGTGCGCGCTCTGCTGCGCGCCGCGCTCGCGCGCAGCCCAGAAGCCTCGCTCGGCTTGGGCACCGCCGACGACCAGACCGAGCTCTATCGCGATCTGCTGCTGGCGCGGCGCGGCCCGCCCACCACTGGCCGCGGGCAGTCCCCGCCGCCGGCCATGCTGCTGGATACGGGCAAGCCGCTGATGGAGGCCCTCTTCCTGTGGCGGCGTACGCCAGCCCTGGCGGCTGCGCTGCAGGACGTTGTCGCCGCGGACCCTTCGCTGTTTGCCGAGGCGCTGGCTGTCATCAACGCGGCCACGGATTTGAAGGGCCTGCTCTGGCTGTGGCACAACGCCGGCCAGCGCGACCTCAAGCGCTTCGCCACGGTGTTGGAGTGCGCCGTGCAGATGGCCTGGTACCCGGCGCTGGCGCGCAACCCGGGCACCTGGCAGGCGCTGTTGGCTGATGGCCGCGGACTGGCGCTGGCGGAACTCAACGACCAGATTGGCGAGCCCGGCCCGGGCGTGCTGCTGCGCGCGCTGCCCCGGCCGCTGGTGCCGTTTGTCTGGCAGGCCAGCCTGGCCACCGCCGAGGAAGACGCTGCCTTCGCCGAGTGGTGGTTGTTCAACGAGGCCCTGGCCCTGCCGGATGAGCTGCCGGCCCTGTGGGATGCTCTGCAAAAGCTGCCCGCCGCCACCCTTAGCGCCGCCAGCCCCGAGCTGAACTATTTACTGGGCCGGGCCCAGGGGCTCTCGCTGCTGCGCGCCTGCACGCCGCCGGGCGAGACCGAGCCCAATGAGGCCCTGTATGCCGCCGTGCTGCGCGGCTGGCTGGCCGCTGGCTTCCGTTCGCCGGTGGGCGAGCTGGCGCTGGGCACCGACGATGTCCAGTTCCTGATCGCGCATTTGCCCGGCAGCAATGACATCCTGGCCGCCGTGGCTGCCTCATCAGCTCAGACCAGCGCCATTGGCGGCCTGGCGCCGTCCGTCGCGCTGCATTGGGCCAGGGTCGCCTCCGGCGCTGCCCGCCAGCCCTATCTGGCCAACGGGCGGGATAGCATGTTTCTACGCCTGGTGGAATTGCCGAACCCGGATGAGGCCCTGGTGTGGCACCTGCTGACCGTGGATGAGGCCACTGCTCCGGCCGTCATGCCCTGGCCGGAGTACGCCGCGCTGGTGGCGCGCCTGGCCGCGCCTCAGGCCGATGGTTCGCGGGTCAGGGTGCTGGCCGAGGTGGTGGCCGGCTTGCACAACCCGGCCCTGCTGGAGGCTTTTGCCCAAAACCAGATTGATATTCGGCGTGTGCTGGCGCTGCTGGCCGGTCATTCGCCGGATCCCGCTGCCGGCTTTGATCTGCCGGATAGCCTCATGCCGCTGGCCGTCTTTCATTTGCAAGAGACCAGCCCCGCCTTGCAGGAGCGCGCCGCGGCGCTGCTGCGCGCCGGCCTGCAGCAGCCGGACGTCAACAAGCACCTTCAGCCGCTGCCGGACACTGTGCTCTCCTATCTGCGCGACAACCTGTGCCGTGGTCAGCCGGCGCTGTCCGCGCCCGGCCGCTGGATCGACGCCGAGCTTGCCCGCCGTAAGAATGCCTATCGCCTGGAAGTGGCTTCGCTGGCCGCCTCGCCCCGCCGCAGCTCGGCCCGGCCTCCCACCGACCCGGCTGCGGCCGGTGTGTCGACAACTGTTGCGGCCGTTCCGGTCGGCACGGCCGCGGCTTCTGCCTTCGCCGCGGCTCCGCTGGCCAGTCATCCCTCCGCGCGTACTCGAATGGACACCACGCCTGCCCCGCCGCCGCCCACCGGGGATTCGGCCCCGGGGACGAAAGGCAGCAAAGTGGTCCCCGCGCCGCTGCTGGGCCAAATCGCCTTGCCCACCCCGGCTGCCAGGAAAGCCGACAGCGCCCTCTGGCTGTGGATCGCCATTGTTGTCATTGCTGTGCTGACCCTGGCCATTGTCATTGGCGCCCTGGTTTGGGTGCAGTCATTCTCCTGACATGAACACTCAAGCCCCAGACGCCGCCACCTCGGCTAGTTTTGCCTCCGCCAGCCGGCTGGCCGCGGCCCGCGCCGGCGACCAGCACGAGTTCAGCAATTTGGTTGAGCCCAGCCGGCGCGAGCTGCAGGTCCACAGCTATCGGATGCTGGGCTCGCTGTTCGAAGCGGAAGACGCCGTGCAGGAAACCTTTTTGCGCGCGTGGCGCCGGCTGGAAACTTATCAGCGCGACGTGTCCTTTCGCGCCTGGCTGTACAAAATCGCCACCAACGTCTGCCTGGACATGCTCGACAAGCGCCGGGCGCGACGCCGTTTGCCGGTAGGCGCCAATCCGGCCGCCGACCCGCTGTTGCCCATGCCCGCGCCCGTCACCGAGCCGGTCTGGCTGGAACCCGTGCCCGACGATTGGCTGGCGGCCGTGGAGCAGTCGACCAACCCGGAGGCGCGTCAGGCCGCCCGCGACAACATCAGCCTGGCGTTTGTGGCTGCCTTGCAGCGCTTGCCGCCGCGGCAGCGCGCTGTTTTGATCTTGCGCGATGTGCTGGATTGGTCCGCCAACGAAGCGGCTGAGCTATTTGGCCTGACGCCCTCGGCCGTCACCAGCGCCCTGCATCGGGCGCGCGTGAAACTGGCCCAGACCGAAGCGGCGGGTTTGGGCCGTGCGGCCCCCGCGCCGCTCGACCCGGACCGGACGCTGCTGCTGGCGCGCTACGTCACCGCCTGGGAAGCGGCCGATGTGGCCGGGCTGGTGCAGCTGCCAAGGAAGAAGCCACCTTCAGCATGCCGCCCTGGGCCACCTGGTATCAGGGCCGCGCTGCCATTCAGCAATTCTTCCTGGCCGACGTGTTCAGCGAGGCTGTCCCTGGCCAGGCCCGCTTGCTGCCGGTCCGCGTCAATGCTGGCCCGGGCTTTGCGCTGTATCACGCGCTGCCCAGCGGAAACGGCTATCGCGCTTTCGCCCTGCAGGCCTTGCAGCTTGACGCGCGCACCGGCCAGATTGCTGATATCGTCAACTTCATCAACCCCGCGCTCTTCGCCGCTTTCGGCTTGCCGGCTGAGGTTCTGTAGCAATGCGGCACGTTTCCCCCAACTTTTGAGGGCGCGCCTAACCGTAATTAGAAACCCGGCCGAATG
>JAYTFQ010000760.1:0-2022 GCA_043734225.1 Anaerolineales bacterium
CCCAGCCGGCAAATGATTGCTGATATCGGTCACGTGCTCAACCAGCATCTGCAGCACGTAAAGCAGTCCATACCAGCGCAGACGATCGCGGCTCAGTTCAGCCAACGGCTGAGTTTGCAACGGCCGTAAGAGCTCAATATGCCGGCGAAGAGAACCAAGCTGGCGCAATACGAGCTGCGGTTTGATCGGCATGGCTTAGCTGGATGGTGACCGAGCCCGCGCACGATCATCGATCCACTCTTTCAGATATTGGTAAGCCAGCCGGCGCACGGGCGCTGTATCAGAGTAACGCGCCGCCGCATAGACGTAGAAATCGATCGCCGGCTGCGTGAGCGGATCTTCATAGATCACGCGCCCGAATTTCACCACCTGGTGCATCAGCAGCGGCGAGGCTTCGTTGCGGATGACCAGGTCAACCTTGTCCGTGTGCAGCTCGTCCATCACGGCATTAATCAGATTCAGGCGCGCGTCAAAGAATTGGGCGCGCGGGGTGCCGGGCGGCAGCAGGACGGCAAAGTCGACGTCGCTGGAAGGCCGAGCCGTGCCCTCGGCCTGGGAGCCGAACAGGTAGGCCAGCACCACACTGTGCCGGACAAACAGGTCGCGCAGGGCGGGCAAATGCGCGTCAAGAATCATGTCGCCGCCGCGGACAGCGCAGCCTCGCCGCGCCGGATGAGCTTGAGAAATTCGACACTCTTGAGCTGCCGCTCGAGCGTTTCGGTGATGTAACGCGCCAGCAAATACTCAACTTCGGTCTGGGTGCGCCCGCTGACGCTGAGGGCGGCCACTTTGGCATACGGGTTGGCCTGCATGAAGCGCAGCAGCTTGAGCGCCGCCAGCGAGAGCCGCAGCCGGCCAGAAACGCCCGGGCTGCCGGCGCGCTCCTCGGCGCAGCTGGGGCAGATGACGCCGCCCTCCAGGGCCGAAAAGAACTGGTCTTCGGCAGCCAACTCGCAGCCGCAGGAAACGCAGCGGCGCAACTGCGGCTGGTAGCCGGCCAGGCCGAGCAGGTGCAGCTCGTAATAGCGCGCCGCCAGCCCCAGATGGTCGGCGGTGGCCGCCCAGGTGAGCCCCTGGCGCAGCAGATCATACAGCTCGGCGTTTTCCTCGTTGTCGGGCGTGAAGCGGTCGAGCAGCTCCACCATGTAGGCGCCATAAGCGCTGCGCAGCAGATCGTCGCGCAGCGGCCGGTAGGGGTCCACCCCTTCGGCCTGGGTGATGATGTCCAAGTCGCCGCGGCCAACGGCCAGCAGCAGTTTCACGCAGGTGAACAGCTCGAGATGGCCGGCTTTGCGCGAGCGCGGCTTGCGGATGCCCTTGGCTACCACGCGCACCTTGCCCAGCTGGGGGGTGAACAGTGTGAGAATCCGATCAGCTTCGCCGATGTCTTTGCGGCGCAGCACGATGGCTTCGGTTCGGTACGTACGCTCGCGGCCCCTCACATACCGATTATACCATCCGGGGTTTGGCGATCATGAGCTTGAGCAGGCCGGCATAGCCAATTTTGAGCGTTTCGATCTCAAATCCGGCCGCGCGCACCGTGGCCTCGGTTTCGCGGTTGAGATTGCAGCCGCCGGTGCCCCAATGCCAGAGCGGGGCCAGCCCATCCTGGGCGGCCGCCAGCCAGGCGTGGGCGCTCTTAACATGCTCCACCAGGTACAGCCGTCCGCCGGGCCGCAGCACGCGGCGCGCCTCGGCCAGGGCGGCGGCGGGGTCGGGGATGGAGCAAAAGACCAGGGTGCCGACGACGGAGTCGAAGGTCTGGCTGGGCCAGGCCAGGTGCTGGGCATCGGCCTGCGCCAGGGCCATGGGCGCGCGCAGGCCGGCGGCGGTGCGAAGGCGCTGCGGGTCCACCTCGAAGGCGGTGACGGGCAGGCCGGCGGGGTAGTGCTCGAAGTTCGCGCCCAAGCCGCACCCGATTTCCAGGGTGCGGCCGCGCAACTGGCCGAGCAGATCCCAACGCCAGCCGGCGAAAGCGCGAGGGCGCGTGGCTTGTCTCAAAGCGACCTCAATGGTCTATCG
>JAYTFQ010000761.1:0-5200 GCA_043734225.1 Anaerolineales bacterium
CACATCCACGGCGCCGGCCACGCCCGAGAGCGTGGCGGCATACACGATGTTGGCGTTCGCCGGGTCGACGACGATTTTCGAAATGGAGACTTGGCTGAAAGTGCTGCCGCTGACCTGGGTAAAGGTCCGCCCGGCATCGATGGACTTCAAAACGCCATCGCCGAAGTAGCTGTCGCCCGAGAGCGCGCCTTCGCCGGTGCCGACGTAGACAATGTCTTCATTGGAGGGCGCCAGAGCGATGGCGCCGATGGCCAGCGAACTGAGCTGATCGGTCATTGGCGTCCAGCCGATGGTGGTGGTGGAGGAGACCCACACACCGCCCTGGGCGCCGCCCAGATAGATTGTGTAGGGCGAGCTGGAGCGCACGGCCAGCGCGCCCACGCGGCCAGTCACCGCGATCGGGAAAGATGGAAAGACGCGGTTATTCTGGAGAATGGGGTCTGGCCCAATCGGAGACCAGGTGCTGTTGTACGGCTGCACCACGCTGGGCTGATTGGTTTGCCCTTGCGCGGCTTGAACGGCGGCGGCCGCTTTGGCGCGGGCGGCGGCGGCATCCTCGACCCCAAAGGTGATGGTGGGCGCGCCCGAGGTGCGCAGCCCATAAAACCACTCCGCGCGGGCAAATGGGTCGTCACCACCCGCGTCGATACCGGGTTTGTGGCCCTTGGGGGGCTTGGGTGGCAGTTGGCCCACACTCGCCCGCGGCGCCGGCGCGCGCGCGGCGCTGGCCGCCGGCCGGGCAACGGGCGTGGATTGGGCCGCGGCCGGGCCAGTCAGGGGCGACCCCACTAAAACCGCGGCAGCCAGGATGGGCACGAACCGCCTTAGCAAAGAATGTTTCATAATTCCCCTGTGCTCCTCATTGAGTGGCTCTGGTGAATACAAAACTGCTTTTCAAATCGCGGAAGCGCGCGGCGGCAGCCAGCCAGGTTCACCGCCGCGGCGGCGGGGCAATGGGAATCTAACAACGATTGCTGGCCAGTGGCCGGCGGGACATTGTTCTTGGTCGCTGCTCAAGAGCCGGCTGAAAATTGCGCGCCCTGGCAAAGGCGCGCGCCCGCTCGCGTTTCCCAGTATAGGGAGAGGCCGCGCCGGAGTCAATGTATGGTTGTGAAAAATCAGTTACCGCCGGGGCTCGATGAAATCGACCCCCGGCGGTAACTGATTTTTCAATGACTCTAGGCCGTCACCGCGGCGCGACGGCAAAAATCCAATCCGCGCCGTTGGTGTAAAGCAGTGTGTAGTACGCGCTGCCGGCAAACATTTCGGGATTGAGCGGTCCGCCGCGCGCGCCGATGAAAATGTGCGTGACCCCGGCGGCGCGCAGCAGGGTGCGAAAGCTGGGCGCGGTGGCATCAGTGGCCTGGGCCAGTTGCCCGTTGAAGTCGGCGATGCCGCGCTGGTAGTCAGCGGTGCCATACCCGTAATCGACCGGCGGCAGCGTGGTCTGGCGGCCGGTCAGCGGCAGGATCCAGGCGCCCCCATCGGAACCCGCCCACTGGCTGCCCAGCCACTTCCAGCCATTGACGGCGAACACGGCGTTGGCGGGCAGGTTGGCCCGCACCCAGTCCAGCGCTTGCCGGTCCACGGCGCGGGCCAGGATCGTGACCGGGTTCAGCAGCGTCAACTGCATGCGCGCGCCGGCCAGGCCAGCATAGCCCGTCAGCCCCACAGCAGCCGCCAGAACCAGGCTTCCAGCCCAGGCGCGCCAACGCCAGCGACCGGCCGCGCGGCCCGCCAGCCACACGCGGCCCTGGTGCCACCACTGGTCCGCCCCCCACCCTAGCAGCGCCGCGCCGGGCATAAAGAGCGAGATGGCCCACGAGTTGTTGTTCACCAGCCAGGTGGACGGACCGATGTTCAGGCTGGCGAAGACGCCAGCCGTCCAGGCCAGCAGCGCCCACACGCCGCGATTGCGCCGCAGCAGGCCCCACAGCCCGGCCAACAGCGCCAACGCCAGCCAGCCGCGCTCCAGATTGCTCGCAAAGTAGTCAGTCGGAAAAGCGTTGTAGGCTTCGGTGCCGGCCAACCCGCCCGGCACGCCCAGGACCGGCAGAATGGCCTGTGATACCAGCCGCGCCACCCATGGCAGCGACACCACCAGGGCGCCGGCCGCCGCCAGGCCCAAGGCCAGCCAGGCCGGCCGCCGGCGCAGATGCGCCAACAGCGCGACAGCAACGAAAACGACAAAGAAAAACAAGACCCGGTAATGCGCCAGAAACAGGCCGGCGGCCAGCAGCGCTGCCAGGGCGATGGAGCGCCAATTGCGCCGCATACTGAAAACGGCCCGGCCGCCCGGCGCCGGGGCCTGGCAGGCGCGCCACAGCGCCGCCGCGGCCGGGCCCAGCATGAACAGGCCGGTCAATTGGGTATACCGGCCCCAGGTGACAAAATAGCCAGGGAAAAACGAGACCAACCCAACGACAAACGCCGCCACCCAGGCCGCGCGTCGGCGGCCGGTCAGACCCCAGGTCAGGCAGTAGGCCGACAGTGCTAGGAGGGCATTCAGGATTTGGCCGAGCAACAGGAAGGTGTCCACCAGCGACTGGCCGGTCAGCCAATGCAGGCTGACGGCCAGCGCGTGGAAGGCAAAATGATAATAGAAGACGCCGACGGGCAGCGCAGGCAGATAATTGGCCGGCACCTGCCCGGCCGCCTCCAACAGCCGGGCCAGCAGGGCGTGGTGCGACGAGTCCACCCAGGCCGGGAAGGCCAGATCGCGCACCACCAGCAGCCGCAGCACCAGGCCGGCCAGCAGGGTGGCGGCCAGGCCCAGAGCGTGCCCGTTGAGGCGCGGCGGGCGCAGCCGGCCAGCGCGCGCGCGCGCCAGCACCCGGCCGAGCCCAACAGCCCCCAAAACAATGTACACGGCCCCCAGGCTGACCGGTGACCAGTGCCAGCCGACCACCCCCGCCCACAGCCAGGCCAGGGCCAGCAAGGTCAGGCTGAGGCCAACCGCCAGGCTGAAGCACACCCCGGCCGGCCGCAGCCAGCCCACGCCGGCGCCTAACCACCCCAGCAGCAGCGCGCCCGGCAGCCACAGCACGAAAGCCAGCGGCAGCGCCAGCCCTAACAGCCGGCCCAGCTCCGCCAGCGTATCGTGCAGCAGGCTGGCCCACAGATAGGTATAGGTGGTGCTGAAGCGCAAATCGCCCGGCTGGGCCTGGCCGTTGAAGGTCAGGCTGCCCGGCGCGTATCCATCCAGCTCGTACGCCCACACGGAGGCGCCGTTGTCGTCCGTGCCGGCCAGGCTCAGCCGGTAGGTCTGCCCGGCCGAATGGGGTTGAGGCGGAAAGCTCAATTGAATGGCGGCATTGTGCGCCAGCCGCTGGAAATCGCGCTGGGCAATCACCTGGCCGGCCGCGTCAGCCAACCGGAGTGTGAGCCGCGCGCTCGGCGGGTTGTTCGGATAAACCACCGCCAGCAGGTCAACAGCGGACAAGCCATCATGGTCGGGGAGGATGGTTTGGGTGACGACCGCGGCCCCGCGCGGGATGGGCGCGGCCGCATTCAAACGCGTCTGCTCCTGATCCAGCGCGGTGATGGGCAAAGGCCGGGCCAGCCACAGCCCAAAACCGAGAGCCAACAGTGCCAACAGGCTGGTGACGAGACCACGGCGGGACACAGGCGCGATTGTACACTGGCGGCCCGCGGCCGTATTGTCCGCATTGAGGCCCGCGGCCCGGGTGCATTACAGACGAATCAAAAAGCGGGTAGAATCGGACCTATGGAGTCTAAGACTAGCGGAGCAGGGATGAGCGCGGAAGGTCCGAACCGGGCCGAACTCAGTGAGCGCGAGCATGAGATCCTGCGGCTGGTGGCCACTGGGGCGAGCAACAAGCAGATCGCGCAGCAGCTCGACATTAGCCCCAATACCGTCAAAGTACACCTGCGCAATATTTTCGGCAAGATCGGCGTGGCCACGCGCACCGAGGCCACCCTCTACGCGATTCGAGCTGGGCTGGCCGTCGTCCCGCGGGCGGCGACCACGGCCGCCGAGACACCGCAAGCGTTGGAGCCCGACACGCCGGAGGCCCCAAACGCGCCGCAAGCTCCAGCGCCCAATGGCGGACAGGCAGCCGCCGTGTCCGTGACGCCGCCCGCCGCCGGCAGCTCCGGTTGGCGCGCCTGGCGTTTCGCGGCGGGCCTGGGTGTGATTGTGATCGTCCTGCTGTTGGCTGAGCTGTGGGCCAACCGCCAGCCGGGCGCAACTCCGGCGGCCAGCACCCCAGCGGTCACGCACGCCCCGCTGCCCACCCCGGTTCGCTGGGTGGTGAAGGCGCCGCTCCCCACCGCGCGCAGCGGGCTGGCCGCCGCCGTATACGACAATATGGTTTATACCATCGCCGGTGAAACCGCTAAGGGCATTACTGGCCTGGTCGAGCGCTATAATCCGAGCGGCGACCAATGGGCCACGCTGACGGCCAAGCCGGTGGCGGTTAGGGACGTGGGCGCCGCCGTGATCGGCGGGCTCATCTATGTGCCCGGAGGCCGGCTGCCGTCTGGTCAGGTGACTAACCAGTTTGAGGCCTATGACCCGCGCAGCGACAAATGGACGGAGCGCGCGCCCCTGCCGGTGGCCCTGAGCGGCTACGCGCTGGCGACATACGAAGGCAAGCTCTACCTGTTTGGGGGCTGGGACGGCGCCAGCGCGGTTGCCAAGACGTTTGAATATTCGCCCGACACCGATCACTGGGTTGAGAAGACGCCCATGCCCACCGCGCGCGGCTTTGCTGGGGCGGCCGTGGCGGGCAGCCGGATCTTTGTGATCGGCGGTGAGGCTGGCCAGAAGCCGTCGGGCGTCAACGAAGCTTATACGCCGGAGCAGGACACGCCGAACTCCAACCCGTGGCAGACTTTTCCCCCGCTGCCGGCAGAGCGCAGCCACATGGCCGTGGCCAGCGTCGCGGACATCATTTACGTGTTTGGCGGGGAAAATAACGATCAGCCCCTGTCGTTTGATGAACGGTCTGGCGCCTGGTCACACGAGCCGGCGCCCGCCAGTCCGCTGGCAGCCGAGGCGGGCCTGGCCGTGTTGGGCAGCCAGATCGAGCTTTTGGGCGGCAAGCTGGCTTCACAGCCATCCTCCAATCACGTGGGCTACCAGGCAATCTACGTCATTCTGCTCCCCGTGGCTGCCCCGTAAGGCAGCACAGCCCAGCAAGGAGAGTCACTGAACAATTGTGCCCAGCGGGCCGCC
>JAYTFQ010000762.1:0-1580 GCA_043734225.1 Anaerolineales bacterium
GGTCGATGAAATCGACCGGCCGCCTGCTCTCGTTTTTCCACTACTTTCTATGGTAGGCTTCGCATAATACCGATGCCGCCACTGCCTCGCAAGCCCACCCCCGCCGAAATTCAGGCCGCCTTCGGCAAGACCGTGCGCGATGTAACGGCGCCGGGGCTGCGGGTGCTGTTCTGCGGCATCAACCCCGGCCTGTACACCGCCGCCATCGGCCACCACTTCGGCCGGCCGGGCAACCGCTTCTGGCCGGCGCTGTTCGCCGCCGGCATCACGCCCCGGCTGTTCTCGCCGTATGACGAGCGCGCGCTGCTGCCGCTGGGCTACGGCATCACCAACGTGGTGGCGCGCGCCACGGCCGGCGAGAACGACCTGAACCCGGCCGAGTTGGCGGCCGGCGGGCTGCGGCTGGCGCGCAAGGTGCGGCGGCTGCGGCCGCGCTGCCTGGCGGTGCTGGGCGTGGGTGCCTACCGCGCCGCATTTGCCCGCCCCAAGGCCCAGCTTGGCCGACAGCCGGAGACCATCGGCGACACGGTGCTGTGGGTGCTGCCCAACCCCAGCGGGCTAAACGCGCATTACCAGCCGGAAGCGCTGGCGCGGCTGTTCGGCGAGCTGCGGGCGGCGTTCGCGGACGGCGGCTAGCCCCACACCTTCGGGAACGCCTCGCCCTCCAGCATCGCGCCCGCCGCCACCGTGACAAACGGCTTCATCGGGTGGGCGCCGCTGGCGTCATAAATCACCTTTTCGGTCATGTAGTGGATGGCGATGGCGCGCCGCGGCCGGCTGCTGTAGTTGGTGCCCGAGCTGTGCCAGGTGAGCGGGTGATGGAAGTGCACCTGCCCCTTTTTCACCGGGCACAGCATCAGGTGCACATCGTGGCCCTCGAAGCGCTCCGGCAGCGGGTTTTGCTCGCGCAGGTCGATCAGCGTCGCCCACTTATCCCCCCAGCGGTGCGAGCCCGGCACCATCACCATGCAGCCATTGTCGGCCTCGGCGTCGTCCAGCGCGATCCAGGCGGTCACCTGCTCCGTTTTCGGCTGGAGCAGGTCCCACTGCGGCGAGTCCTGATGCCAGTTGAGCGAGCCGCCGGCATCCTTGGGTTTGTAGACGATCTGGTCGTGCCAGATGCGCAGTTGCTGGGCGGCGCTGAGCTGGGCGGCCATTTCCAACAGGCGCGGGTGGCTGGCCAGGGCGCGGAAGGCCGGGCTGGCCTCCCAGATATTCACAATCTGCCAGATTGAGAGGCCCGCCTCGCCAGAGATATCGCGCAGCAGCACCGGCTGCGGCAAGGCCGGGTTGTCGCGGTCGTCGATCACGCGCAGCACTTCGGTCTGCAACTCCGTCACGGTTGCATCGTCCAGCAGCGGGCCGCCGTTCACAAAGCCGCTGCGGCGATATTGTTCGACCTGTTCAGTGGTTAGCACATTGGGCTCCCTTTAACCCAACACCTTGGGGAACGCCTCGCCTTCCAGCATGGCGCCCGGCGCCACGTGGGCAAAGGCCTTCATCGGGTGCGCGCCGCTGGGGTCGTAGACCACGTGCTCGGTCATATAGTGGATGGCGATGGCGCGCCGCGGCCGGCTGCT
>JAYTFQ010000763.1:0-1510 GCA_043734225.1 Anaerolineales bacterium
ACAAGTGCCCAAATCAAGGCATTCAAGTGCTCTCGGCGGGTCAGCAGGTTGTTAACCAGCAGCAGCACGAGCGGCACGTAAAAAATGGACCGCGCTTCCCAAAGGCCGATGCGCGTGTCGCCGCCGGTCCCGAAGCCATAGGCCATGCCTAGGACGACAAAAGCCAAAAAGACCGCCACTGGTCCGAACAGCCGGCCAAGGCGCATGGTCCATTGTCGCTCGACCGCCGCGTGCCCCAGCCAAGCGAGGAACGTGAGCACCAGGCACGCCTCCAGCGGGCTAAAATTGAGCGAGTGATTGATGTAAAGCAAGGACTCTGCGCTGGATAGATCCTTAACGAACGGATACCAGGGCATCATGGTGCTATCGCCCATGACGGACAGAAACAAGAATATGTAAACGCCATAGCGTGGACGCCAAATGATGGCGGCTATGCCAATGAGCCCGAGCAGCAGGCCGGGGTAGAGCAGCTTGGGACCGGCTGAGACCATGGCCAGGCCCAATGCCAGGGTGAGGCCTAGCAAGCCGGCGATGAACAGGCCCCAAATGCGCGCTGATTGCCGCGCCTGCTGGCCGACGGTCAAAATGCCGGGGTGTTTGACGCCGGCGTTAATCATGGCTGTCGGCGCCGATCAGTTTGCAAGCCCGTCCTGGCGGCTGGGCGCCTATTCATAGGACGTGCAGAAAGAAATAAGCGCCGCATACAGCCAACGCCGCGAGCCCGATCAGGGCAACGCGCCAGGCAGGCGGCCGCCGCTGGAGCAGGGCGGCGGCGCAGAAACACAGGATCAAATAAGACAGAAAGACTGTCATGCGGCTACAACTCCGGAACGACCTTCATCAGGAACTGCGGCGTTTTCAAGCGCATCCGGTTCATGATGACGCCCAGCATGGGCAGCGGGGCAATTTCGTCGACCGTCTGCCGCGCCGTGTCCACTGAGGCGCCTTCCTGGCTGACTACCAGGCAGCCGGCGGCCCCAAGCGACGTCAGCGGCAGGGCGTCGCTCGTGGCGCGGATAGCAGGAATATCTAGGATCAAGTAGTCAAACCGGCGGTTGAGCTCAGCCAGGGTGGCCGCCAGAGCCTTGCTGTGCGAAAACTGGCTCCGCTGACTGGGGTCTAGCTCTCCGGCCGGCAGCCAGGCCAGACAGGCGTCTGTGGTTTCGACCAGCGCCTGCTCCAGATTGAACGCGCCCGCCAGGACGCCGGCCAGGCCGGGTTGCGGGCCGCCGGGCAGGGGCGACGGCCACCACCAGTTCAGCTCCACGGCGCACACCGTGGCTTGCAGATCGTGCGCCATCGTGGCGGCGAGACCGCGCGACAGATAAGTGACACCTTCCTGGCGCAAGGTGGCCAACAAGGACAGCCGGCGCGGCAGAGCCTCGTGCCGGGTGAGACGCGATATGACGTAGCGCAGGCCTTCCACTACCTCAACTGGGTAGGTGGCTAATACAACATCCGCGGCGGATGTGACGATGAGCGGCTCGGCGCCGACTGGCAGGGCTGTTTT
>JAYTFQ010000764.1:0-5530 GCA_043734225.1 Anaerolineales bacterium
GTTAGACTCTCCCTGTAGTTTCGCTCAGGCACCCCTCAGCCTGGCACGCGGAGGTCACGGTCAGCCGCAAAACGAAGGCGCAGTATTGCCAAACGAAGAATTCGTCGCTCGATTTCAAGACGAGAACGCGAAGAAGTTTGGCGAATTTGCTGGGACTGGGATTGGTTGGTTCGATTGTACTACGAAACGGTTGGAAATGGCGGAAATGGCGCCCGCGGGCTAACCCACTTTCTGGTTATTTGGCCAGCAGCGGCAAGAACAGCGGCGGCGGCGTCAGCACCAGCGACAGGTTGTCGGCGTAGCCGTCGTCATATTGGCCGCCGGAAATCAGACGGCTGATATTCAGCTCCACGATGACGGTGCGTGTGTCCGCCGGCACCGTGCCCGCCAGCAGGCGATGTTGAAAGCCGGTCTGAAAGGTGCGGTCGCTGGCCGTCACCGGGCCAATCGTGCGGATCGGGCCGAGGGACTGATCCAGCGCGTTTTCAAACGTCACGACGAGCCGAGCCTGGTCGGTATCGGTGGCAAAGCCGCCCAGATCCGCGGACAACACAAAGCTGGCCCGGCCGGTGTCGATCTGCCCGGCGCCGGCGCTCACATCGATGCGCTGCGACCCTCTTGCGGCGGGTCCAACGCCGCCGGCGAAAAAGTTGGTCCCGTGGTTGGCCGGCACGGTGTCGGTGGGCACGCTGGGAAAGCCGCCGGGCGCGTTGTAGGTGACCACGGTGAACGGGCCGAAGGTGAACCAACTGGGCGCGCCGACCGAGGCGCTGACGATTGTGCCGGCCCCGGCCTCGGCGTCGCCGTTGCGGATCAGGTTGCGGCCAAACACGGGCAGCGGCAGCGCGCCCTCGTAGGCGCCCATGTCGCACAGGCCGTTCACCGGCCGGGCCACCCCGCGCTGGTCGGGCACGGGCGCAGCGCCAAACGGGTCGCGGCACGGTCCATTCAGCGTGGCCGGGATCTGGTCCAGCGCCGGGCTGCCGGCCAGCAGGGCGCGCGTGAGCGTGCTGCCGCCGTTGTTGGCCAGCTCGCCCAGGAACACGTCGGTCAGGTCACTGTTGTCGTGCGCGGTGAGCGTGACGGTGCAGCCGGCGGTGGTCTGGATAATGTTGTAGTCGTGCGAGACGAGCTGGCCGCTGCACGCATTCAAGGTGCTGGAGGTGTAATTGTCGGCCAGCAGGCTGTTATACAGGTGCAGCGGATGAAGGGCCGACCCGCCGAACAGGCCGCCGCCGGCGCCGCCTTGCTGGCCATCGCTGTCGGCCAGGTTGCCGGCGATGGTGGTCTGAAAGAAGCTGGCGGTGCCGTAATTTTGCACTCCGCCCCCACTCCCGTTGGTGCTGTTGTTGCTGATGGTGCTGTCGAACACGGTCAGGGTGCCGCCGTTTGAGATCGCGCCGCCATCGAAACCGGCTGTATTGCCGGAGAGTGTGCTGGTGTTGAGCGTCAATGGGCCGATATTATCAATGGCGCCGCCGAACTTGACGGCGCTATTGCCCGCCAGGGTGCTGCGACTGATGGTCGCCGTCCCGTTGTTGGAGAGGGCCCCGCCCTCGAAGGCGTGGTTGTCGCGCAGGACGCTGTCGGCCAGGCTGAACGTGCCGTCGTTGCCGATGGCGCCCAGCCCGTGCTGGATGGTCACCCCGGTCAGGGTGAGCCCCGCGCTCGCGGCGATGATAAACACGACGTCCAGCTGGGCGCCATCAATAACGGTGCTGGCCGCGCCGGCGCCGATCAGCGTGACGCTGCGGCTGATGTCCAGGCTGCCGTTGATATCGCCGAAGGGGGCGCCGCGCGGCAGGGCCAGCGGGTACAGGCCGGCCGGCAGGTGGATAATGGCCGGGCCGCTGATATGGCGGTTGGCATTCATGATGGCGGCGCGCAGCGTGCACACCTGGTTGCCGGGGGCGGTCTGGCAGGTGTCGAAATTGGGATCGCCCGTGAAGTTGGCCGCCACGTCGTTGCTGCTGTTGACGTTGAAGCTCACCGTGGCTGCCGGCGCGTCCGCGGCAAAGGGCATGGCCGCGGCGAAGGGCATGGCCGGCGCGCCCGAGTCAGCGGCGGCGGGGCTGGCGCCGAGCAACACTGCCAGGATGGTGATCAGCGTGAGAGCGACCGGGCGTTGGCGCATGGATTGGCTCCTGAGGGGCAGCGGCCGGGGCTGAGCGTTAAGACCGGCGGATGGCCTGGCTTGAGCCTATCGTACCACCGCCGGCGCGCCGGCGCATCCGGCGGGTGAGGGGTTTTGAGACCCTCTAAAGTCATGAGGACGCCCTGGTTAGAATCGATCTTGGGGCGTATACCTGTTTAGAAGTGGCATACCCTTCGGCCATGGCACAAGTGGTTTTAACGGCAAAAATGACCGCTTCGCGAGAAGTGCCATGGACGTTGGAACGAAGTGTACGGACATAATGTTGTGGGTCGTGGATAGGCGAGTGCCGTGCATCGAGGCGAATAGGCCCGCTTACCGGCGGATGAGCGGCAGCAGCAGCCGGTGGGCGTAAAACTCAAAGGCGCCCACGTCGCAGCCGTCGATGCGCAGAAGGCCGCGCTGGTCGAGCAGCGGACAGCCGTTGTTGTCGCCATGGTTAATGGCCGGGCTGCCGGGCAGCAGCGCCGCGGTAAGGGTGGGGCCGCCGTTTTCGGCCAGCGGGCCGAGCAGGGGGTTGGTGTTGGTCAGGTCGCCGCCGGCGTTCAGGCCGCAGGTGTGGCCATCGTCGAGGTTGTGCCCCAGCGAGACCAGGCTGCCCTGGCAATTGTTGGATGAATCGCCGGCCACGAGCGTATTCTTGAGTTTGACCAGGCCGCCGGCGTTCTCAATGGCCGAGGCGCCGAAGAGAAAAACGCCGCTGTTGTCGGTGAAGGTGCTGTTGGTCACGGTCAGCGTGCCGGAGAGCACATCAACCCCGCCCCCGATGAAGGCGCCATTGCCCGCCAGGGTGGTGTTGCTGAGGGTCATTGTGCCGGAGGTGACCAACCCGCCGCCGAGCAGGGCCGAGTTTCCGCTAAAGGTGCTGTTCATCACCAGGGCCGTGCCGGCGCTATCGAGCGCCAGGGCGCCGCCCCGGCCGCCGTTCAGGGCGCTGTTGCCGGTAAAGGTCGAGTCGTTGACCACCAGGTGACCGAGACTGAGCAGGGCGCCGCCCACCCCCTGGTCGGTGGTGTTGGACACAAAGCGGCTGTTTTCCACCGTCAGGCTGGCGTCCAGCGCGTTGTGCACGGCGCCGCCCAACGGCGATTGGCTGAGCTGAAAATCGCTGTTGGTGATGGCGGTTGTGCCGAAGTTCAGGATGGCGCCGCCGCGGCCGATGGTGGCCGTGTTGGAGTAGAACTGACTGCCATCCAGGGTGAACCGCGGGCCGGCGGCAGCGGCGGCGGGGCCGGCGCGGCCGGCGCGGCCGGCGCGGCCGGCATTGGTGTTGTACAGGACGGCGCCGCCATCCTCGGCCCGGTTGAATTCAAATGAGCTGTCGTGGATGGCCAGATTCACCGTGGCATAGATGGCGCCGCCGTCAAAACCGGCGCTGTTGCTGTAGAAATCGGTGTGTGTGATGGTGAGGGCCGCGCCCGAAGAGATGGCGCCGGCGATGGCGACCGCGTGATTGTTGACGAAGCGCGAGTTGAGCACGGTCAGTTGGCCGTTGTTGTAAACGGCACCGCCCCCTTTGCCAAAGCCGTCCCGCAGCGTCAGGCCCGAGAGCGTCACACGGCCGCCTTGGATGTCGAAAATGCTCGTCTGGCTGTTGCCGCTGAGCGTGATGACGCCGCCGCCCTCAATGGTGGTGTCCAGCGAGATAACGTCGGTGGGCGAGATGATGATGGTGACGGGCACGGGGCCGCAGTTGAACGTGACCAGACCGCCGCCGGCCAGCCGGGTGCGCAGGGCGCTGGCGGTGCAGCTGGCCGGATTACCGTTGCCGACGGTGCCGCCCGCCTGAGCCGGCAGCGGCTGGAACGCCAGGGCGGCCGTCACGAGCACGCCCCACATTGCCAGCAGCACCACATTTTTCATAACCTCGGCCTCCCGCTCGTTGCGCCCCGCCGCCGTTCCAGCGCGCTAACCATTATAGGATTTAGTTAGGCGGCCACAATGGGCCATCGGTCTTGGAGCGGCGGCGCGAATATTTCACGGCAGCCAAGGAGATCAAGGATCTTATGGCCGAATGGAATGCCCTGGCCAGACCCCTTGGGGCGTCTGGCCAGGGCATTCCATTCGGCCGGCAGCGTCACCGTTCAGAGCTTGACCAGCCCATCCGGGTTGGAGCCGTCATTGTTACCATTTAGAGCTTGAACAGTCCGTCCGGGTTGCTCCCCAGCAGCCCGGCCTTCAGCGCCAGCACGTCCACACGGCGCAGGCGGCGTTCCATGCGCTTCGTGATCAGCGGCACTTTGCGGATGGTATCCAGGGCGCTGGCGATGGTGTCCATGGTCTCGTCGCGCGCCAGCCAATCCTGCCGGTCGAAGCGCGCCAGGTTGAGGGAGACGGTGTAAGCGCGCAGGGTTTTTTCGCCGGCGCTGTTGAAGTAGTCCTCGAAATAGGACAGCACCAACTCGCGCAGATTGCGAAAGATCGGCTCGCGGTAGCGCAGCCCGCTGAAGTTAGACTTGGCCACGGCGCCCAGCCGCCCATCCACTTTGAACAGCGCCAGCATGTGGTCGTCGTCGCGGTCGTTGGGAAGCAGGTCCACGATGCGCGGCGGGTGCCCCAGCCGGCGCAGCATGGCGGCGGCGAACACCGCGCCATCGAAGCAGTGCGCCTTCCGGTCGCGCACCACGCTCAGCGGGCAGCGGTAGCGGTCCTCGGCGCTGTAGGGCGTGTCGTCGAGGTAGGCTTGGATGAGGGCGGGGGTGCGAAGGACAGGGAGGCGGGAAGGCATGGTGTGGGGGTGTGGGAGTGTGGGAGTGTGGGAGTATGGGAGTGGGCTCATGGTTTTGCTCCCAAACGCCAATACTCCCACACCCCCACACAATCCCTCAGTGTTTGGTCTTCAAATAGGTGAAATACACTTCGTCAAAATGGATGTGGCCATCGGGCAGGTCGTGGCCAGTCCAGATGGCGTAGTAGTTCACTTCAGGGTCACACACCAGGGTGGACGCGGGGCACGGGGCGGTGAGATAGAGATGGCCGACGTGCAGCGCAAAGTGCGGCGGCAGCAGCACCCGCTGCTGAACAGCCAGCGCCAGCGCCCCAACGGCCAGCAGCAGCAGCACCAGCAGCAGGCTGGCCGCGATGACCAGCGCCTGGCCCCAACGGTCGCGCGTGAGGTGGGCGTTTTCGATCATGACCCGAGCCGCCTCATTCCTGGATATGGGATAATCCCAAGCGCATGCCCGCGAGTATACACTCAGCCCCCGTGTGAGCAACCAACCCATGACCCCATTTGACTTGCGCTGCGAAACGCTTAACAACCCGCTGGGCCTGGATGTGACCCAGCCGCGACTGAACTGGAAGCTGCCCGCAGGCCGGACCGGCGCGCGCCAGACCGCCTATCAGGTGCGGGCCGCCGCCAGCCCCGCCCACCTGGCC
>JAYTFQ010000765.1:0-15570 GCA_043734225.1 Anaerolineales bacterium
GCGCGGCCAGGTGAGGGCCATACCGAAGACCGCCACACCGACCGCGAAAAGCACGATTCCAGCACCAGCCAACCAGCGTTTAGGTTTCATACCATGGCCTCCAACGAGCGCTTAATCACCACTATCGTCAGGTCGTCAAAAACCTCCGCATCGCCTACGTGTGAATCCACCGCTTCTGTCAGCGCCTGCAACAGGTCAGCCGCCGTGGCTTGATGATGGGCGCGGGCGACATCCAGGACGCGCGCCAGACCGAACTCCGCTTGCTGCAGATCAATGGCCTCGGTCAGCCCGTCGGTATACAGCAGCAGCGTATCGCCGGGCGCCAGGGTGATTTCCTGCTCCTGGTATTCGACGTGGTCCACGACGCCGAGCGCAATCCCGCGGCCGGGAACGATAGCGGCGCTGCCGTCGGCACGCACCCAAATCGGCGGGTTGTGGCCGCCGAGCGCATAACAATAGCGGCCAGTGGCCGGCTCGAGCACACCATAGGCCACGGTGACGAATTGCTCAGAGCGCGCATCTGACAGAATGAGCTCGTTGACGCGCCGCAGTGTATCGGCGGGCGCGCTCCGGCCGATGGCCACCGTGCGGAGCAGAGTGCGCGACAGCGCCATAAATAGCGCCGCCGGCACGCCCTTGTCGGCCACGTCGGCAATCACCACGCCCCAACGCGGATTGGCCTGCTCGGGCAAAAGCTCGAAGAAGTCGTAAAAGTCGCCGCCCACCTGGCGCGCCGCCCGCCACAGGGCGCTGATCTCCCAGCCGGCGGCCTGGGGGTACTTTTGCGGCAGCAAACTGGCTTGAATGTCGCGGCCGACTTCCAGCTCGCGCTCCAGACGTTCCTGCTGGGCCACCTCATGCGCCAGCCGGTCGTTTTCAAGCGCCATGGCGAGTTGATGGGCAATGCCGTCCAGGATCGTCTGGCGACGGCCCAACTGCGGCACCGCTTCAGTGACCAGCGCGCCCAGGATGTCGCCAGGCGAGATCGTATCCCCGCGCGCCCGCAGCGGCCAGACACCGACCTGATCGCGGCCAAACAACCCGGCCAAAGGCGCGGGCAAGGTGATGGACCAGGGCGGCTGGCTGGCCAGCAGCGGATCATCGCGCAGCAGGCCCAGATCGGCCAAGACGATGGCGCGCCCCTGCAGGCGGGCCGCGGCCTCCCGGTCCAGGCCGGTCACCTGGCGCAGGCGAAACCCGCCAATCGACCGGTCGTATTGATAAATGGCGACGCGCTCGATGCCCACCAGGATCGGCGTCAGACGGGCAGCGGTTTCGAGGCCAACTTCGAGCGGCTGGCCAGCCACGGATTGGGCCACCTGAAGCAGCGCCGTGCTGACCCAGGCCTCCTCTTGCTGAGCGGCCGAGAGCAGCGCGCCTTCCACGGCCAGGGCAGCCTGGTTGGCAATGCCGGTGAGCAACTGAATGCGGCGCGCGGTGAAGGGGCTGTCGCCGGTGACCTGGCCCACCAGCATGGCTCCGGCCACCTGGCCGCGGGCCAGGAGCGGCAGCAAGATGACCACGCCCGTAAACCACTCGCGCAGCCCGCCCGGCATGGTTTCGTCCGCGTCCAGCACCAGCGGCTCGCGCACCTGGCGCAACTGCGCCAGGCGCGGCCAACCCTCGGCGGCCAGCGCCTCAACCAACGACTGGGTGACAGCGAGGTGGCGGCTGTCATCGACCGTGGCCTGCGCGGCGAGACGCCAGCCGGAAGCCTCAGCCATCAGCACCACGCAGCGTTCCACCCCCACCAATAAAGGCGTCAGGCGCGCGACGGTGTCTAACACCTCGTCCAGCTCGGTGGCGCGGGCGGTGGCATCGGCCACCTGCAACAGGGCGGTGCTGATCCAGGCCTGCTCACGCTGGGCGGTGTAGAGCCGCGCATTTTCGATGGCGACCGCCGCCTGCGAAGCAAAGGTCGAGATCAGCTCGATCTCGCCCTGCGGGAAGCGCGACTGGCCGGCTTTGTCGACGACGAGATAGCCCAAATGCTCGCCGCCCGGGGTCAGGGCGGCGGCCAGGCAAGCATGCGGCTCGGGCAGGCTCAACAGGTCGTGATACTGGTGCTGGATGTCCACGTCGCGAAACGGCTGCACGGCCGGCACGCGCTCGCCCGGCTGGTAGCGCTTGAGCGCCAGGGCAGTCCCAATGGCTTCTTCCGCCACCGAGGCGCCCCGGCTGGCGCGAAGGATCATCTCATCGGCGTCATTGACCAGCAAAATAGAGCTTGCATCGTAGCTGACCACCAGCGCCAGGCCATCCAGGATCAGGTCGAGCACGTGATCCAATTGCAGGGTGGAGGTGAGCGCGACCGAAACGTCGCGCATGCTCTCGGCCAGGCGCCGGCGGCGGCGCTCATATTCAAACAGGCGCGCGTTGCGGACCGCCACGGCCAGTGTGTCGCCCAGAGTTTGCAGGGTGCGGGCATCTTCTGGGCCAAAGGCAGCCGCCTGGTCGGACTGCACATCCAAGACGCCCAACAAACGCGGACCCATGTTCATGGGCGCCGCCATCTCCGAGCGCGTTGCCGTCAGGCCCGGCCCAGGCACGTAGGCGGGATGCTGCGTGACGTCGTCAGCCAGGATGGGCTGGCGTGAACGCCCAACGAGCGCGATCAGGCCTGGGCCGTCAAGAGGGTAACTCAGGCCGCCGATCACTTGCCCGACGGTGCCCTGGCCAATGCCGGCCTGATAAACCAGGCGGTCCTCGTGCAGCAAGAAGATTCGAATCGACTGGTAGCCGAAGTGCTCATCCAACACGTCCAGCACTTCGTCAAGCATGTCGTCCAGCTTCAGGCTGGAGGCCACGGTACGCGAGACCTGCGCCAGGGCGCCCAACTGGTCGCCGCGCTGCTGTTCGGCGGCATAGAACTGCGCCTCCAGGATGGCGATGGCCATTTGCGCCGCCAGGGCTCCAAAAACTTTTTGCGCGCTATCGTCAAAGATAGTGTTGGACCGGCCGCACACCAGCAGCACCCCGCGCACGCGGTCATCAATCTCCACGGGCACGGCCAACTGAGGGCCGGTGGGGGCCGCCGCCAACGCCTGGCCCGCTGGCGCCGGCGCAGCCGGCAGCGCCACGGCGCGCCGATCTTGAGCTGCCCGTCCAACGGCGCCTTCGCCGGCCGCCACCCGGTTCGGCGGGGCCGCGCCCTCGCCCGGCACGGGCGAGCTGACGCACAAGACCAGCGTGGTGCCCTGGCTTTCGTAATAGCTGACGGCATACTCGCCAAACGTGGTGGCCACCAGCTCAACGATCTGTTTGTAAAGGGCCGAGAGCGGCTGCAGCACGTTGATGCGCTGCGACACGCCGGCCAACAGCTCCAACTGGTTGGCGCGCCGCTGAGCCTGCTCCAGCAGCCGGGCATTTTCGAAGGCGGAGGCGGCCTGATTGGCCACAATCGCCAGCAGGCGCACATCATCCTCGTCGAAGGCGTTCGGCCGGCGGCTTTGAATGGCGACTGCCCCCAACGCGCAGCCGCGCGACAAGAGGGGAACAAAGACCGCGGCGCGCGGCGGATCGGCTGAGGCGTAGCTGGGTTGAGCCGGTAGCGAAGCCGCCTCGCGCTGAAAATCGCGCACGAGCAGGTTGCGCCGGTTATCGCGCAGCCAGCCCAGGAGGCCCAGGTTGTCAGGCGCCAGGCTAAATTCCGCCGACGCCTGGCGCTGCCCATCCACCACCCAGATCAGCAACCGGTAACGGTCGCCTTCGAACAAGCCCAACTGAAACGAACCGGCGTCCACAATTTGTCCGGCTTGCTGATAGACCAGCTCGGCCAGACGGGCCGAGTCCCACTCGGCGCCGGCCAGCGCTTTGCCGGCGTCGGCCAGGCGGGTCAGCTCCGCCAGGCGCCGCAGCAGGGCCCGGCGCGACTGCCAGCGGCGGACGGCCACCGTGGCAGCGAGTGCCAGGGCCGCGATAAGAATCAAAACGAGGACAACGGACAGCCCTTCTGAACCGCCGCCAGCGGCCTGCCACACCAAGGAAAGAAACGCGCTGGCGATTATGTTGATATTGGCGGTCCCTTGTCGGGGGCAAAGCTGGCCACGGCTTCGGCCACGCCGCGGTAGATGGTGAACACCTGGTCAAAGCCGGACATTTCGAAGACTTCGCGCACACGGTCATTCATGGCGGCCAGGCGGACGTCGCCCTTGAGCAGGCGCGCGCGGCGCACGCCGGTGAGCAGCGCGGCCAGGCCGGCCGAGGCCATATAGACGACCTCGCTCAGATCGACGACCACCCGGGCGTTGCCGGCATCGCACAACTCGCCGATAGCATCCTCAATGGCGCGGGCCGCGGGCAGATCGATCCGCCCATGCGCGCTAATGGTCCAGACCCGCTCGTCGACAACCTGGACGCGGAGTGTCATTCGGCCGACCTCAGGTACTCCACCAGGAGCTGGGCGGTGTGCTCGAGCGCATCCACGTGGGTGCGCTCATAGTTATGTGAGGCTTCCACGCCCGGCCCGACCAGGCCCACGCGCACATCGCCACCGGCGCGCCAGAAGGCCTCGCCGTCGGACCCATAGAAGGGATAGATGTCGAGCTTGTAGGGAATGCCGGCCGCCTCCGCCAAGCGCGCCAGCCGGCGGCGGAGCTCATAATCATACGGGCCGCCAGAATCCTTGGCGCAGATGGTCACGTTGAATTCATCCGATTCCTGGCCCTGGCCGATGGCGGCCATATCCACGGCCAGCAACTCGACCACGTCGGCCGGGATGCCGGCTGCCGCGCCATGGCCGACTTCTTCGTACGTGCTGAAATGCAGTGTGGTCCGCTGGGCGGGCTGGAGGCCAGCGGCGGCCATGGCGCGCACGGCGCCGACGATGGCGGCCACGCTGGCCTTGTCGTCCAGATGGCGCGAGCGGATAAAACCGGCGGGGCCCGTCTCCACGCGCGGGTCAAAGGCCACGTAATCGCCGACCTGGATGCCCAACGCCCGCGTGTGCGGCTCGCTGGTGGTGAGCTCGTCCAGGCGCACCTCCATGCTGGCGTCGTCGCGCTTCATGTCGCTGGTCTCGGCCCCATGCACGTGGCTGGAGGCCTTGGCGATCAATAGCGTGCCGCGCACGGCGCGGCCATCGGCGGTGAAGATGGTGCAGCCTTCGCCTTCGACGGTGTTCCAGGCGTAGCCGCCGATCTTTGAGAGCCGCAGCCGGCCGCTGCCCTTGATTTCCTTGACCAAGGCGCCGAGGGTATCCAGATGGGCGGTGAGGGCGCGCGGGGCATCGTGCTGGATGCCGGCCCATTCGGCGACCAGCGCGCCCTTTTGGGTGCGTCGAACGCTTAGCGGCAGTGGCGCCAGGGCGGCTTCGAGGTATGCCACGGCCCGCTCGGTGAAGCCGGTCGGGCTCGGTATATTGAGCAGGCCGGTGAGAAACGCCGTCATGTGTTCCAGATCGATTGGCAAAGGTGCGGGCATGGGTCTATCCTGGGGCACTGGCGGGCGGACGGTCGACCGGGCCGCTGAGGGCGCGACAAAGTGAAATGGCTGACGTTTTGGGCAAAACAAGTGAGCGCGGCGCTCTCGGTCTCCAGGGCCACTTCAGTTTCATCGGCAGAGGAGCCCTGGAGAACTTGCTTCGGCAGCGCATGCGTTGCGGTTGCTCCAAACAAGCCTGACCAATTCTACCCAGTGTGCTTCATAGGAGCGATTCTACCCCAGTTCCAACATACTTCGGCGGCACGGCCGAACGGTTCGCAAAGTCCTGGATGTATAGATTCCGCAAGCGCTTGGGAGCGTTGGTGATGCTCAACCAATGGGTAGATGGCATGCAGGGCTTTTCCAATGGCGCGCTGGGCGACCCATACCGCAACAACAAAGCACAACTCCCAAGACTTTCAAAGCCATTTGCGGGGGTGGGTGTCATGAATCATGTGGCGGGTGTGGCGGGTGTGGCGGAATGCCGTAAAATAGGGCTAATGGTGAAAAAAGATGTGGCTTTAAGGTAGAACACATATGGCGGGAGACATAAATAGGCATAGCCGGCCCAGTTCCGGCCAGGCCATCCTATATGACCTGGCCGCACCCATGTGGCCGTTCCTGGCATGCCTGATGGACCCCTACCCGGACGTGATGCGCGGCTGCGGCCAGCCCAAAAGCACGATGTGCAAGCGAGCCGCGCCAGACAGGGGACCGGCTTGCATTTGGCAACCTGGCCGCGATGGCCGTGCGCGCCCAGGCCAACCTGGATGATTTTTCATGGCTGGACGATGAAGCCTGAGGTGCACCACATGCCGAAATCATTGAGCCTTGACGGCCATTCGCTAACTCTGGACGACGTCGCGGCCGTGGCGCGGTCCAACGATTGGCAGATGGCGTTGGCGGCCGAGGCGCGACAAAACATGGCGCAGAGCCGCGACTGGGTGGAGCAACTGATCGCGCGCGGCCAGCCGGTCTACGGGCTCAACACCGGTTTTGGCGTCTTTGCCGATCGTCATATCTCCAAGGACGACACCCAGCAACTGCAGCGCAACCTGATCCTGAGCCACGCCGTGGGCGTGGGCGAACCATTTGCGCTGGAGGTGGTGCGGGCGGCCATGCTGATCCGGGCCAACGCCTTCGCGCTGGGACACTCCGGCGTGCGGCCGATGCTGGCCGACACGCTGCTGGCCATGCTGAACGCGGGCGTGACGCCGGTCATTCCATCGCAAGGCTCGTTAGGCTCATCCGGCGACCTGGCGCCGCTGTCGCACCTGGCGTTGATCCTGTCCACTGACGAGGCCGACCGCGACGACGAATCGGGGCTGGCGTGGTATAAGGGCCAGCAATTGAGCGGCAAGGCGGCCATGGCCGCGGCCGGAATCCCGCGGCTGGTGCTAGGTCCCAAGGAATCACTGGCGCTTAACAATGGCGCGACCTTTAGCGCGGCGCTGGGGGTGCTGGCGGTGGTGGACGCGCGCAATCTGCTGGCTGCATCGGAGGTGGGCCTGGCGCTGGCGCTGGAGGCGCTGCGGGGGGCGTCAGCGGCGTTCGACCCGCGGCTGCACGCGGCGCGCGGGCACACCGGCCAGCAGCGCGTGGCCGCCCGGGTGCGCGAACTGGTGTCGGGCAGCAGCCTGGTGGACTCGGCCGGCCGGGTGCAGGACGCTTATTCCATTCGCTGCGCGCCGCAGGTGATCGGCCCGGCCAGAGAAACGCTGGATTTCGTGGCCGGGATCCTGGAGCGCGAAATTAACGCCGCCACCGATAACCCGCTGCTGTTTGATGGGCAGGCGCTCTCGGGCGGCAATTTTCATGGCGAGAATGTGGCGATGGCGCTGGACTTTGCCGCCATTGCCGTGGCCGAGACGGGCGCCATTTCAGAGCGGCGCACGGCGCGGCTGGTGGATGCCAACGTCAACTTCGGCTTGCCGGCGATGCTGGTGGGGCGCGCGGAAACGGCCGGGCTGGACTCGGGCTTTATGATGCCCCAGTACACCGCCGCGGCGCTGGTGCTGGAAAACCAGACCCTGGCGGCGCCGGACTCGGTGCGCTCGCTGCCGACGTCGGCCAACCAAGAAGACCACAATGCCAACGCGGCCACTTCCGGGCGGCATTTGCGGCGGGTGGTGGAAAACGCCCGCCGGATTGTGGCGATTGAGCTGTTTGCCGCGGCCCAGGCAGCGGAGCTGCGACTGAAGGCGCTGCCGGGCGGCCGGCTGGGCGCAGGCACGGCCGCGGCGCTGGCCGCCATCCGGAGGCGGGTGCCATTTGTGGAACGCGATCAGCTTTACGGGCCGCTGATTGAGGCGCTGGTGGAAATGGTGCGCGACGGCGAATTGGGTGACATGAGTTAGCAGGTATGCTACAATGGATGACATGCCAGCTCAGGCGTTGGTTCACGGGTCCCACCATCTTTCTCATCAGCATGAGGGTTGTCTTCGTCTGGGCTGAACGCGGCTAGGTCGGTATTTTGACGGCGCGGGTCAACAGCCCGCGCCGTTTTTCGTTAATTGGGACATCAAGCATGAAAAACAAAATCCAGACCGTCAAAGGCGCGCGCGAGTTCTATCCGGAAGCCATGGCCCAGCGCCAGTGGCTGTATGCGGCCATGCGCGCGGCCGCGCAGCAGTTTGGCTATCAGGAATACGATGGGCCGTTCTTGGAAACGCTGGAGCTGTACGCCGCCAAGTCGGGCGAGGAGCTGGTGAAAGAGCAGGCGTTTGTGTTCAACGACCGCGGCGGCGAGCAGGTGACGCTGCGGCCCGAGTTGACGCCGTCGCTGGCGCGCATGGTGGCCGGGCGCCAGGCGCTGCTGCCACGCCCCATTCGCTGGTGGAGCTTTGGGCCGTTCTGGCGCTATGAGCGGCCGCAGAAAGGCCGGGCGCGCGAGTTCTTTCAGTGGAATGTGGACCTGCTGGGCGTGGACAGCCCGGCCGCCGACGCCGAGCTGGCGGCGGTGGGCGTGACGTTCTTCCGACTGGTGGGTCTGACGCCGGCCGAGATCCGCTTGAAGTTCAACAACCGCCGGCTGATGGACGGGGAAATCGCGGCGCTGGGGCTGACCGAGATCAAAGCCAAAGTGTTCCGGCTGATCGACCGGCGCGAGAAGATGAGCCCGGAGGCCTGGGCGACGTATGCCGGCGAGCAAGGACTGACGCCGGAGCAGTTTGAGGGGCTGACAGGGGTACTGAACAATCGCGACCTGTGGCGCAAATCGGACGAGGCGCAGGCCTTTGTGGCGGCGGCCGAGGCGCTGGGCGTTGCCGATTTTCTGGAATATGACCCGACCGTTATCCGCGGGCTGGACTATTACACCGGCAACGTGCTGGAGGCCTGGGACTGCGACAGCGAGTTCCGATCCATCCTGGGCGGCGGGCGCTACGACAACCTGGTGGGCGACGTGGGCGGCCAACCGGTGCCGGGGGTCGGGTTCGCCATGGGCGATATGGTGATGGGGCTGGTGCTGCAAAAGTTTCAGAAGGTGCCGGCGCTGCGCACCTCGCCGGCCGAGGTGCTGGTGACGATTTTTGACAAAAGCGGGGTGACGGATTCCTTGCGGCTGGCGGCCGAGCTGCGCGCTGGCGGGATTAAAGCGGAATGGTATCCGGAGGCGACCAAGCTAGAGCGGCAGCTCAAATATGCGGACGCGACCGGAGTGCGTTTCGCCGCGATTGTGGGGCCAGACGAGCTGGCGAAGGGCCAGGTGACCTTGAAGGACCTCTCTAACCGCACCCAGGCGACGGTCGCGCGGGCCCAGGTGGTGGCGGAGATGAAGGAACGTTTAGCCGGCTTAAATGTTTAATGACCGAAGCCTTGCAGGCGGCCATCGGCCATATGTTTATGCAGCTAAAAGCGCGGCGCGTGATTGGCGAATGCGTGGCCAGCAACGCGGCCTCGCAGCGGGTGATGATTAGGGCGGGGCTGCGTCGGGCGCAGCTGCCGGCTGATAGCAAAATGCTCGGACCAGACGGCGAGAATGCGCTGCAATTTGCACTGGAGTCAGCGGATTGGCAACTGCTGGCGAAACGTCAGCCAATTGCGTTGGGCAAGAAATGAGCGATTTTCTTGCTCCGATGGATAGTCCATGATAGAATCACCGACGCTTTGCGCCGAGTAACACATGGTGCCTGTAGCACAATGGCAGTGCACTGGACTGTGGATCCAGATGTTGCGGGTTCGAGCCCCGTCAGGCACCCCACAAGAAGGACACCTGCAAAACCATCAGGTGCACGTGAAGGCGGAACAATAAAGGATGAAAAATCCTTTACCCTTCCGCCTTCTCTTTTTATGGCTGGCTAGCCAGAACCCGCGGGCTGCGATCCAATACGGCGGGGTTGTCTTACGGCCTCCGCGAACGGCGCCGAGCGATGGCTGGACCTAGACGGCAGGCCACGCCAGCGCAAATGACGGCGACAAAGGTCCATTCAAGGACTCCCATTGTTGTGGGCGGCTATCGAGTTAAATCCTCAGGATTTCCATTCCTTGATCTGGCGGGCAAAGTCGGGGCCAATGTTCTTGACACCCGCCAATTCCGCGTCGGGCAGCTTTTGGGCCTCTTCAAGGCTGTTGATGCCCGAATGCCTGAGTGCCTTGACGAGGCGCGGCGGCAGCCCTTTGAAGGGATCGGCGCCTTTCTCGACTTGTTTTTTTGGCATGGTTTCTCCCTGGTGGCGGGTATGACCGCTTCACATTGCCTATCATACCAAAAACGGCCCATAAGCGTGCAGGGTCTTCCAGCCGCGGACCTGGCCAGTGTCTTTCGCACGGCCGTTGAAGGTGCTGGCATGCGCCTCGGAGTGGATTGTCCGCCGCTTGCAGAGCAGGTTTACGTGGACCAGGACAAGTGGAAGAGACGCTTTGCCTGCTACCGGGGGTCATTCTGCTTGGGCGCCTCGCGCGGCGGCTGACAGCGCCTGTGTCGCTCCCGACTGTAGGGCAGTGGCGACCCCAGAAATTAACGGCCAAGCTGTACGTCTTGGAGGTCGAACCCGGATAACCGGAGACAGTGCCGGAGGGTAAACCTAGACCGCCAGCAGCGGAATCTTGACGAGGACTGTTGTGCCCTGGCCCTCGAGACCGTCAAAATTGATCTCGCCGGCCAGCAGACGAACGCGTTCACGCATCCCTGCCAGCCCGAGGGAATTCTGGTTGGTCAAGTTGCCGAGGATGATGCCGCGCCCGTTGTCATGCACCATCAGCTCCAAATTACCGCCCGCTTGCTGCAGCCAGACATCCACCTCGGTCGCCTGGGCATGCCGGGCGACGTTTGTAAGAGCCTCTTGAAATATCCGGAAGAGTGCGATGGCTGTGCCCTCAGGCAATGATATCTCGGTTAAATCTGAGTAAAAATGGCATCGTGTCTCGGAGCGTTTCTGAAATTCCTGTAACTGCCACTCGAGGGCTGCCGCCAGGCCGAAGTCATCCAGCAGGCCGGGTCGCAATTCCGTCGCCAGCCGGCGGATCAGATGCACCATATCGTCCACGGCAGCCAAAAGCGGCTCCAGGTCTTCTGGTGTCTGGCCGGCGTTTCGGCGCCGCCCAATTTTGGCAATGTCCATCTTCAAGCCAGTGAGTGCCCCGCCCAACTCATCGTGCAAATCGCGCGACAGGCGGGCGCGCTCATCTTCGCGCGTGGCCTCCAGACGCGCCGACAAGGCGCGCAGCTCAGCCGAAGACTGCTCCAATTGCGCCGTACGCTCCTGCACCCGCGTCTCCAATCCCTCGCGGGCCTGCTGTTCCATATTGCGCAGCCGCGCCCGCTCCAGCGCCTGGGCGCACAGGCTGGCCAAGGTCAGGGCATAGTCTCGATCCTCGGGGCTGAACACCTGAACCTGGTCAAAGCTCAAGGCCAAAACGCCCAGTCTTCGCCCCTTATCCGACATGGGGAGCGCCACCGCAGCCTGGAGGCCGCGGGCGATAATCTGTTCGGCCAACTGCGGGTAACGTTTCTGGTATTGCTGCGCCGACTCGATCCACACGGCCTGGCCCCCGAGCAGCGCGTCGGTCGCTGGCAGGCCGAGTGATAGCGCGAACCGATTGTAGAGGCGAATATGAACTTCGGGCGCCGACGAGTGCAGCAGTTCCAACGTTTGGCCATCTTCAGACAGCAGCAGCACCGAGCCAGTCGCGGCGCCCAACGCCGGCACGCCCTGTTCCACAATGACTTTGGCGACCTGCAACAAATTCATGGTTTCCGACAAGGCCATGGTGACTCTTTGTAACTGTGTGAGCCGGCGGGTGGCGTGCTGGGCTTGTTCGGTTAGCTGGTGCTGACGCACCGCTGATATGAGCAGTGCGCCATTTAGCTCCCGCAGACTTTTCCCCTGCATCTCCAGCTTGCCCAGTGACAGCAAGACCGAAAATGCCGATGAGGCGAACCCTCCCAAACTCGTGAGCATGCGGAGGTGCTCACGATCGAACTGACGCATTTCGGGATCATGAAAGATCGCCCAAATCGTGCCGACCGCCTTGCCGTCGGCGTAAAAAGGCACCAGCAAGGCTTCCGCGATCAGCGGCTTCACCCCCTGAAAATAAGTGTAACGACGCTCGAGATGCTTGAAAAGCAGCGGGTCATTGCGATCGAGCACATCCCCGCACGGGCCGAATTGACGCGGCGTTCCGCCGCCGATTTGCGCCTTCCAGATGCCAGCAACCGCCGGCCAGTAGAATCGACTGGCATCGTCGCTTAAGAGGCTAATTCCGACTGTGCCGCAACTGAAAACTTCCAGGATCGTATCGACCAAGGTCTGCAATATAGTGCCCGGCGAATCGTTGAGCGATCGCGCCAGGGCCGCCAGCACCCGGTTCTCAGACTCGTAGTCGGGCGCGCGCGTGGGACGCTGGCTCAGCTCCTCGGTGGACAAAACTGTTTCCAAGGGGGCGCCGGGGGTCAGGTCCTCCTGTGATTCGAATTTATACATCAGGCGTTCCTATCGATTCCGGAAGCGATTCGGGCGGACGGGCGGCAAACGGCCGGAGAGATTGTCCTCCTGCCTCGAACGACCACGGTTGGGGGATGCCGCTGGTGAGGCCGCGATAGCCCGGCGGGCGCTCAGCGATGACCAGGCCTTTGCCCGTGATCGCAAATTCCCACATATCGATGCTGTGCTCGCCGCCGCGCATCTTCACCACCAATAGCATTTTGCGCAGTTGCCCATTGATCGATACGAAGCGCAGACGCACAATGTCGTCGGCCAGGAACGAGACGGCAAAGTTACTCAGGGCCATCGAAGTGAAATTTTCTTCGATTTCCACGGTGCTGATGATGGTCACGCCCAGCCGCATCAGCGCCCCAATCATCCGGTAAAGAGATTCCCTAAGCTCATAGCGGAAATCGGGCGCCAGCGCCACTTGAAAGCCCGTAAGGGAAGCGATTACGACCCGTTTGGCGCCAATGCGCTTGACGGCATCCACCAGCTCGTGCACCGTCTCGTCCACAGACAGGTCCAGCGGCCGGATGTAGATGAACTCCAGTTTACCGTCGGCCTGGGGCGTATCGAAGTCGAGACCAAACTTGGCGGCCCGGCCGGCGTACTCACCGGGAAGTTCCTCAAAAACGGCGATGACAGCTGGCTCGCCCAGGCGGAGGCCCTCCGCGATGAAGCGCGATCCCAGCGCGGTCTTGCCCGATCCCGACGGGCCGGCCAACAGCAGATGGCTGCCTTCGAGCAGGCCGCCGCCCATGAGCGCATCCAGCGTGGGAATGCCGGTTGAAACACGCCGCGGCCGCTTGATGCGACTAGCGGCCTGGCCACGGCCGAAGGCGCGGGGAAAGGTGTGCAGGCCGGCCTCGGTAATGCGGAAAGTGTGCAAGCCGGGCACCGAACTTTGGCCGCGCATTTTTATGATCTGCAGCTTGCGCACGATGGCGCTGCGCTCCGTAACCTGGAAGAGCCAGAGGAGCCCGTCGGCGACGGTAAACACCGTGCTATCGCGCAGCTCGCTCTCCGCGTATTCACCGCCCAAAAGCGAATCGGGCTGCCGAGTCGAGCCGGGTCGAAAAACGCGAACTGCTGCTGATAGCGCAACATCTTGATCGCCGGCTCACCTAGAACGGTGAACTACAGGGCCGGCCGCGCGGATTGCGAATCCACACCTTTCCAGCACGAGCCCTGACTGCCACCGCGGAGACACTCCGAGTAACACGTCAATTCCCCGTAGATTATTCAAACATTGTAGCATGATAACGACTCATCTCAATTGGGTCCGGGCTTATGATGTCGCGGGAATCGGCCTGGCTTAGGCAGGAATGGCGCTACCGCCACCCTGGGACAAGCCGTACCGTAGTGAGCAAGGTTTGTAACCGGCGGCGCCATTCGCGATCGGGTCATACGCACATCCCTGGCGGCCGGTCTGCCCACGACGGCCCCTAACCGGCGGCGCGATTGCGCCAGGCTGGCCCGAGCCGCCTGCGGCACAGGGCGTAAATCCAGCAATGATCGGAGAACGAGGCCCTCCGGCACTTGTGACGAAAACGATGAGCACCACCTGTCCATTGTCGGCCGCGCGCGCAGCCTGGCTGAGGGACTGACTGCGGCGAAGAAGGCTCGGCCAAAAACCGTGCTCCTTGATCCATCTGGCGAAACCCCCATTATTGCCCAAGGCATTCGAAACTTTCGGGCCGCCCTGCCTCACGCGGCCATAATAGTGCTCGCATGCGACTATGAAGAGTACTACCGAACCATCGCGCTCGAGGCCGGCGTGGAGGCGTATATTAGCCTTCGTAACGACGATAGGATTCTGCGCCGATCGGTACAGCGCTATCAACAAGAAACAGCACACGTTGGCGTTGGCCTTTATGCCGGCCGTTAAACAACCCGGCCACTATCGGATATCACAGCCGGATTTCGACCGAATTGCGCCCGAGTATGAGGGCACGAAAAATCAGTCAGGGGTTACGCCCAGCGCATCCAGATTACGGCGCAGGTTGTGCAATGCCAGTCGCGCGCGCGTGTGCACACTGCCCTCCGGCCAATGCAAACGCGCCGCAATTTTGCGCCGCGTCAAGCCCTCGAAAAAAGACAGCTCAATCACCAAACGTTGCTCGGGGACGAGTGCGGCCAAGGCGTGGCGTATCAATACCGCTTCCTCATTTTTCGCCGCTATTTCGGGCACGCTGCCCATTGGGTCGGCCAGGGTTTCCTCAATCGGCTGCGCCTCGCTGCCCAGCGGCGGATCAATCGGCTTCGGCCGTGCTTGAATCCGGCGTTGTTTGTCGATACATAAGTTACGAGTGATACTCATCAACCAGGGTCTCACCGGGCCACGCAACCCATCGAACAGATGGGCTCTCTCCCACACTCGCAAGAAGACGTCCTGCACAGCATCCTCGGCAAGCTGGTCTTCCAGCAAAAAACGTAGGCACAGGCCGAACACGCGCGACGCATACAGGTCATAGAGTTCGGCCAATGCGGCAGGGTCCTGGAGGGCAATGCGCTGCATGATATCGAGTTCCAGCTCGTTATCTATCGCAATTTCAGATGCTGTTCGGTCGCCAACGGGTGTAACCATGGACTCCATTTACCTGGCCCCCCCCGCAAATTTCTGGGCTAGGAAATGACGTTTGGCTATCATGGTCTGGTGCCGGGTGGCGTATGCTGCGGCTTTTCGCTCACGTTTCATCAGCGATTTTCCGGGCTACTCGGGCAGATCGCGCCAAACGCTGCGCATTTCCAATTGTCGCGATATTCATGGCTTTGGTTCTGTTGAAGGGCCGATCATGACTCGGTCGCGGCCGGCGCGCTTGGCGGCATACAAAGCCTCATCTGCCGCGCGCAGCATGTCGCGCAGATCAAAACTGTACTGTTTCGCCTCCACCACTCCGGCCGAAGGACTTAGGGAACCGTGCACATGTCCGGTTGGCATCGTTTTGACCAATTGACGCAGGCGCTCGACGCGGTCCAGGGTCTTGATCAGGGATGACTCGGGGAATACGAGCACAAATTCTTCGCCTTGTTTGTGACCTGCGCCAGTTTTGTTTCGGACTCTGTGAGCTGGATTTGTAAGGCGGCATTCTCGGTCGTCAGTTGATGATTTGATTTCGTTCGCATGCAGCCATACATCTGTCGATGACGTGGCCCACCACAAACCCAGATGACGAGATGCTGGTTACGTCTGGACAACCCTTGCAGCAACCCAGTCACTTGC
>JAYTFQ010000766.1:0-14879 GCA_043734225.1 Anaerolineales bacterium
GATAGCCTATTAATCGCCGGCGGCTGGCGCGCGGCGCAGGGGGTGGGGTTGGTGGTCCTGGCCGTGTGTCTGGCGGCCATGCGTTATTGGGGCCGGGAGGCCGCTCAAACAAGGTGAGCAGGTGGACGCCAATGGTCGGGCGGTAAGATGATAGCACGTCGTGTGAGATCAAGGCTGGCGTGGCTACTGATCGGTACCTGGCTGCTATCTGGTTGCGCTGGCCCGGTCGGGTCGTCTCAGCCGACAATCACCCCGCCCAGATTGTCCGCCACGGCCGGTCCTGACTTTCAACCGCCCGCCGCAGCCACACTGCTGCCCGACGAGCCGCCGCCAGCGGGGGCCAAGACCGAATTCAAGACTGATTTTAGCCGCCACTCCGTGCCCTTCTCGGAAATCCTGTCGGGCGGTCCACCCAAATATGGCATCCCCTCCATCAACGAGCCCTACTACGTCGGGGTGGGCGAGGCCGATGCCTGGCTGAGGCCCCAGGAGCCGGTCATCTTGGTCCAGGTGGGCGAAGACGCCCGTGCGTTCCCGATCTAGATACTGATCTGGCATGAGATCGTGAACGCGGAAGTCGGCGGCAGGCCTTTGCTGGTGACGTTCTGCCCGCTGTGCAATACAGCCATCGCGTTCGAACGCCGCCTGGACGGACAGGTTCTGGGTTTTGGGACCACCGGCCGCCTGCGCTTCAGCAACCTGATCATGTACGACCGCCAGACCGAGACCTGGTGGCAACAGGCCACCGGTGAAGCCGTGGCGGGCCAGTTCACTTGCCGCCAACTTGTGCATTACCCAGCCAGCATCATCGCCTGGGAGACCTTCAAATCAACCTATCCAGGTGGAATGGTGCTTTCGCGCACCACGGGCTACAACCGCGACTACGGGCGCAACCCCTACGCGGGCTACGATGACGTCGGCCGTACGCCCACCCTGTTAACGCGGCTGCCACGCCAGACGTATTGCCGCCATTGGCGCGTGTGCTGACCGTTGCCGTAAACGACGCGGCCATGGCGTATCCATACTCGATGCTCCAACAGGTCAGTGTCGTCAACGATAACGTGGCTAACGCGGCGATCACCGTGTTCTGGGTGCCGGGGACCGTTTCGCCGCTGGACACCGGCAGCGTGGCCGGTGGGCGGGATGTTGGGACGGCTGGCGATTTCAACCGTAAACTGGACGACCAGTTGCTCACCTTCAAGACCATCGCAGGCCGGATCGTGGATCAGACAACGGGCAGCACCTGGAACATCTTGGGCAGGCGTCGGCTGGTCCCCTGGCCGGCCACTCACTAACGCCGGTCATCGCCATCAACCACTTCTGGTTTTCGTGGGGGGCGTTCCGGCCAGACAACCGGGTCTACCGGCCGTGAGGTCATGATGCGCCACAAGCAGACGGGAGTCAGTCTCACCCCGGAACAGTGCTTTCGGACGATCTACCGGCTAGCAGCCTGTCGGAGAGAAACCTGGGTAGGCAGGCCGATGGAATGATAGACTGGGCGCATGACACGCAAATTCAAGACCGTCGATTACGAAGCCAGCCTTAACCAGACCGTCAACCTGCGGGAAGCGCTGCCGCCCACTCATCTGGCGCGCTTTGTGGTGGACGTGATTGCCCAACTGGACTTGGGTACGGTGTACGCCCGGTATGGCGAGCGCGGGGGCGCGCCCTTGGCGCCCGAGATTCTGTTGGGGCTGTCGTTTTATGGGTATGCCACCGGCGTGTTTAGCTCTCGCCGGATTGAAACCGCGACCTACGAGAGCCTGGCCTTTCGCTTTCTGGCCGGGGGTTTGCATCCTGACCATGACACGCTGGCCAACTTTCGCAAGACGTTTCTGGCCGAGATCCAAGAGTTGTTTGTGCAAATTCTGTTGCTGGCGCAGACGGCCGGGGTGTTGAAGTTGGGGAACATCAGTTTGGACGGCAGCAAAATCCATGCGGATGCCTCCAAGAGCCACGCGGTCAGTTACAAACGCTTGATCGAACGGGAAGCCCAGTTGCGCACCGAAGTGAGCGAGTTGCTGACCCTGGGGGAACAAACCGATCAGGGCGAACTCCAGTTGCCTGAGGGGCTGGTCATCCGGGATGAAATTGCTCTGCGGCAGGAACAACTCACGAACTTGGCCCAGGCGAAAGCGGTGCTGGAAGCGCGGGCCCAGGAGCGATATGCCGCCGAACAGGCTGAGTATGAAGCCAAATTGCGGGCCCGGGAAGAGACGGCTCGCAAACACCACCGCCGGCCGCGTGGTCGCAAACCCCAACCACCGCAACCGGGTCCCAAGGACCAGGATCAATACAACTTCACCGATCCCGAGTCGCGGATCATGAAGAACAGCACGGATGAAGGTTTTGATCAGCACTACAACGCCCAGGCCGCCGTCGACCAGGCCAGTTTGCTGGTGGTGGCCACAGCCCTCTCGAACCATCCGAACGACAAACGGGAAGTTGAGCCGACACTGGAGGCGCTCTCGCCCAAACTGGGCCAACCTCAGGCAGCCGCGCTGGATAATGGCTTCTTCAGCGCGGCGAATGTCGCGGCCCTGGAAGCGCGTGGCATCGACCCGTATATCGCCCCCGGCCGCGAACCGCATCAGAAAAGCTGGCGCACCTTTTTTGCCGAACAACCGGTCCCGCCGCCAGCCGACGCCAGTCCCAAGGTCAAGATGGCCCATAAACTGCAAACAGAAATCGGTCAGGCCATCTACCGTTTGCGGAAATGCACCGTCGAGCCCGTCATCGGGATCATCAAGGAGGTCTTGGGCTTTCGACAATTCTCCCTGCGCGGATTGCCGGCTGCGGCTGGCGAATGGCGCCTGGTGTGCCTGGCTTTCAATCTTAAGCGTCTGCATGTGCTATTAGTCGACTAAAGGGTAGCTTCGACGCGCCTGCTGCCCGAAAAAGCAGCCCCGATGGCCCGGCAGACTTCGGCGACCACGGCTAGGCGACTGCAGGAACGACAGAAAATGCCCAAAATGAGTATCCAACGCGTCTACCGTCTCTTCTCTCCGACAGGCTGCTAGGAGTCCGATGAAAAACCCCGGTTTATGCGCGGCGGATGGCCGCGCTCGTGCCAATAGCAAACGGGCGGCCCTATTTGGCCGCGGCCAGTGCCGTCGCGGGCAGGTCCTTGCCGCCAGCCGCTGGCTGCTTGGGCGTTCAGGCCGTGTTCATCGTGCTCACGACCTGCCGCATTCGGGCGGTGTCCTCCCGAAAGAGCCTAAACAGGCGCTTCAAGTTGACCACTGCGCCCACCCACTCGTTCTGCAATCGCACTTTCACACGCCCGATGTAACGCGCGCGCCGCAGCCCATGCCCGACCAGGTCGGCGATTTTGCGCTCCACCGCAGAGCGCTTGCGGTATGTTTCCTTGAACTCAGGCGTGGCCTGTTGGGCCCGGGCGGTTTGCAGCAGCGCTTCGTGACACCGCACCTGCCGGTGGGTGCAGGTGTAGTGACTGGTGATCGTCCGGCCCTCGGTCTTGCTCTGGACGCAGCGCGCAAACAGCGCACAGGTTTGACACACCGCACGTGGGAAATGGAAGCGCAACACCGGCCGGCCTTGTGGATCACGGGCAGTGTGGACTGTGGGTGGTGGCGGTATGGCCAGCGGGACAGGTGGCGCTGGGAGCGTCCAGATCCAGAGTAAAGGCGGCCTTGGCCACGGCCGGGTCGGTCGCCTCCGGCAGGGGCGAGAGCAGCTTAATCTCACGCGCGGCGCACGCCGCCCGGTTGTCAGCCGTGCCATAGCTGGTATCGCCCAGCACCCGCTCGACCGTCACACCCGTCTGGGTTTCGACAAGGTCTACCACTTTCAACAAATCGGCTCCATCGGTGCGGTTGGCCGGCATCGGCTCCGCCGCCAGCACCAGTTCACTGCCAGCGTCGACCGCGACCTGGACCTTGCGCCCATCGAAGTGCTTGGCGGCGCTCTTAAGCCCATGCCGCATTTCCGGGTCGGTCAGGCTCATGACCCGGTCGGGCGCCACGCCCTGGCCGATCTGCGGATCGCCGTGTTCATCCGTCACCAGATCGTCGCCCAGGATCTTGGTCAGCAACCAGCCCGTAGTCCGCACCTCGGGGTCATCGTTCGCCAGCAAGGCGACGTCCAGAGCCACGGGGGCGTCGGCTACCAGCACCTTCAACTGCGCCGCCCGCGCGGTCGGGTCGTTCCAGTCCATCTCGGCTTTATGGTCACTCTCCAGATACTCCGCCAGGTTGGTCGCCAGCCCGCGCCGCTTGGCCGGCGCTTGGTAGCCGGCCGCCTTCAGCACCCGGCGAATGCCTTTGCGAATGAGAGTGCAAGTGTCTTGCACCGCCCCTGCGCCCAGTTGCGGCGTCGTATCAATCAGCAGCGTGATTTTCTCTGACAGGAAGCCGACCGCGCGCCCCACCGCCAGCAGTCGGTCGAAGGCGTAGCGCTCCTGGCCATGCTCCAGCAAACGGCCGCGGAACACGCTCAGCGACGACGAGTGCGGTGGGTCGAAGTCCAAATCCAGAGTCAAGGCCACCTTCCAGCGCAGGTCGAAGCTGAGACGCGCGACGGCTTCGGCGTCGCTGACATCGTCATAAAATTGCAGCAGCAGGATGCCGCTCAGCAACGATGGCGGCAGGCTGGGCCGGCCATTATCCAGGCAATACAGGGCCGCCAGATCATCATCGGCGAACAACTGCTCAACACCTGCACCACCGTCAGGTGCGTGTCACCGCCCCCAGGCGTGCATAAAAAGAGTCCGCTGGCACCCGATGCGGCCAGGCCTGGGCTTGAAACAAGCTGCGCTGTGGATGGCGGCGTCCCAACATGTGATTGGCTCCTACGTCAGTGGGCGTTCTATTATGAAGAACACCGGCGCGGCCGGAAAGACTCGCCCCTCTGACGTGGGTTTTTCAGCGGACTCCTAGTGGGTCATCCAGCAGCAGCGTAGCGCATGTTATATGATGGTGACCAATTCGTCGGGGCCGCAGCCTTTGCGGCGAGCCGCCATCATTCCCGGATGATCCACTAGGTCCATTTGAAAATCCGCCGCGTTATACCCACCGTGTACCCGGATCGAGCCCGAGGGCAGCTTCTCGAAAGCCATCTGCCAGCTGCCGCTATAGGCTAGTTGGCCAAAGTAGACGGTGCCGTTCTCTTCGCTCGCCTGGCCCCGGCCGTTGAGTAAGAAGAACGGATTGGTGGCATGCCCCGTCTGCAGGCTCCGGCTTTCCATCACGAACGTCCCCGGGGACAACCGCACTCGCTCTGGCGTGAACTCGCGGGCCCACGTGCCGCTTACATACGTGAGTGCGTCAGCCTGGCCGGGCTTATGGAGCGAGGCGAAATGACACACTTCCACTTTCACGAACTCGGACCGCAGGTTTTCCAACTCGCACCAGCGCTCCAAGATGTCATATTCCGGGGTCAGCCGATAGCAAGCAATCACGGGGAAAGCTTGAGCTGGATCGCTAATCGTCACCCTCAGCGTCTCACTCGGACTGGAGTTGCGGACGGGGCGCCCGTGGCTGGGGGCCAGCCCCGGCTGAGCCTCTGTCACGACCGAGTGGCTCACATACCGCAAGCGCAGATCGCGGATGGGCAGATGAGGCGCCTCGCCCGGCTGGAGCGGCCGCCCCAGCAATGGAAAGCTTGCCTTCAGAGACACCCGGTGGGCCGTGACGTCGCCAAACGTTAAAATCTCATCCGGCCGGAGTTGCGTGAGAAAGGTCCCCTCACTTTCGTAGGGTGCGAAGTCCTTAGCGCCGCGCAGGGTGTCTCCGGGCCCGGCCTTATCAGGGGGTGGCCCCCAGACCACGTGGATCAGCCGCCGTTCCGCATCCACCTGTGCCGAATAGAAGCTATGCGCCTTCTGGAGGCTGAATATCTGGGTTTGGGAGTCAAAATGAATCATGGGCGGAATAAGAAGCGCCTCCGAGCGGCGGTCATTCCGGGGGTATCACGGCGATGTCGCGCGCGCCCACGAGCACCGGGTGCCCTCGAACATGGGCGGTCAGAGGCGTGTCGGTAAAGTTGAGCAGGATGGTGTACTTACCCCGCTGGCCGGCCACCAGGCCCAGCGGCAGGTCAGCCAGGCGGGTCAGGCCCGCCTGTTCCGCCAGGTAGGCCACCAGGGCCTCGGCCTGCGCTGGGGTAGGGTACCAGCCCAGGGCGTAGGCGCGCCCGGCGCCGAACTGGTGTGCGGTCAGCGCCGCGTGGCCCGCCAAAGGGCCAGTGGTATAACTCGCCAACACTTTGACGTCAGCGTTGTCCGGCGGCTGCAGAGCCTCAGCCCACACACCGGCCGAGCCAGTCAGGCCGGGCACGCTCGATTGAACATCATAGGTCCCGCCCGGCGGCAGTGAGTGCCATTCGGTTACCGTGGCCCCAGTCAGTTGGCGGAACGGCCCCGGCAGCGGCTGGTCAGTGACGCGATTTGAGAGCGTCTTGAAGCCAGAGCGGATTCCGAGCAGCGCGATGCCACCCGCTGTTACAAAAGCCGCCAGCGCGGCGCTACGGTCGTCGGTCCCCAGGTGCGCGGTCGGCGCCAGCACCAGCCGATAGCGGGACAGGTCCGCGCGCCAAGACACGATATCCACCGGGAGTCCGAGGCGCTGCAATGCGCGGTAGAAAACAAATTGGTGCCCCAGGTAGTGGAAACCCTGGCGATGCGGCTGGAGCTCGATCGCCCACAGGTCGGCATAGTCGAAGAGCAGCGCGATGCGGACCGCGAGCGGCGCCGCCGTGATCCGATCCATCAGCGCGCGCTCGGACTGCATGCGCTCCAGGTCGCGATAGCCCACGTCGGGCGTGCCCTCGTGATGGAGCAAGCCCGAATGATATTGCTCCTGGCCGTACAGGACCGCGCGCTCGCGAAAATAGACGACGGCGTCCGCTCCGGCCGCCAGTGCGTGCCAGGTCCATAGCCGCACCGTCCCCGGGCTGATGGCCTGGTTCCAGGCGCCCCAGTTGACGTGCCCCGGCTGCTGCTCCATGATCCAGAACGGCCGGCCCAGCAGGCCGCGGGTCAAGTCGTGGGCCATGCCCGTCAGCGCCGGATCGCCCACGTCGTGGGCGTAGGCTGGGTCCGGAGCTGCCGAGCCCGTCAGCAACTCGCGCCAGCGATCCGCGTTGCCGGTGGGGTAAGAGTCCCAAGTCACCAGGTCGAGCGGCGCCGCCAGGTCAAAATAGTCCAGATCGGGATACAGCCCCATGAAATTGTGGGTGATGAACTGGCCGGGCCGCGCGTGGCCGCGCAGCAGGTTCACCTGGATTTGCTGGTAAGCGACGACCGAGTCCGAAGAGAAGCGGTAGTAATCCAGGACGTGACTGGGATTGGGTTTGGCCAGCTGCAGAATCGGCGGTTCAATCTGCGCCCAGTCAGAGTAGATCATCGACCAGAATACGCTGCCCCAGGCCTCGTTCATTGCGTCCAGGGTGCCGTAGCGGCGCTGCAGCCAGGCGCGAAAGGCCGCGGCGCAATTTGGACAGTAGCAGCGAGCGGTGTTGCCGCCGCCAAACTCGTTGTCAATTTGCCAGCCAATGACGCGCGGGTCGGCGCCGTAGCGCTCGGCCAGTGCCGTAACAATCCGCCGGGTGTGCTCGTGGTACATGGCGCTGTTGGGGCAGTAATGCCGCCGTCCGCCGAAGTTGCGGCGGCGGCCCTGGTCGTCCACCGGCAGTGTGTCTGGGTAGCCGCGCGAGAGCCAGGCCGGCGGGGCGACGGTGGGGGTGCCAAGGACGATCTGATGCCCTTCCGCGGCAAAGACGGCGAGCGCGCGGTCCAGCCAATCGAAATCGAAGCGGCCCTCGGCCGGCTCCAGCGCCGCCCAGGCGAACTCGGCCAGGCGCACGACGCTGAGGCCCAGCTCGCGCAGCCAGCGGGCGTCTTGGGCCCAGCGCGCCTCAGGCCAATGCTCGGGGTAGTAACAGACACCCAGAACCACGGCCTAGGCCTGGCCCCACTGCCGCACGCAGGCGATGGCACGCTGCCATTCGGCATACCCGGCCTCGCGGCGCTCAGGCGTCCACTGGGGTTCGAAGGTGCGCCGTTCCGCGGGTAGCGCCGGCAGATCGGCTAGGCCGGACCAAATGCCAGCGCCGACGCCCGCCAGCAGCGCCGCCGCGCGCGAGGTGGTCTCCGTGAAGGCTGGGCGGATCAGCAGCCGGCCGGTAAGGTTCGCCTGGATCTGGCAGGCCAGATCGCTGGCCGAAAGGCCGCCGCCGACGTTCAGACGCGGCACGCGCACCCCGGCTTCCGCTTCCAGGCTCTCCAGGATAGCCCGCACCTGATAGCCAATCGATTCCAGAAAGGCGCGGGCGACGTGGGCGCGCGTGTGGCCGAGGGTGAGGCCCAGCAGAGACGCGCGCGCCTGACGGTCGTTGTAAGGCACGTTCAGCCCGGTAAAGGCGGGGACAAACGTGACACCGCCCGCATCGGGCACCGTCAGGGCCAGCCGCTCCAGATCGGCGTCGCACTCCAGGATATGCAGGCTCTCGCGCAGCCAGCGGACAGCGGCGCCGGTGATCGTCGTATCCGCCTCCAGGCAATACGTGGGCGCATCGCCCAGCATCCAGGCCAGATAGACCTTGGCCGTGGTCAGCTCGGGCGCCGCGGCCCCCGAACAGACGTTGACGAAGGAAGCGGTGCCGTGGGTGCATTCGGCGTCGCCCGGCTGGCGGCAGTCATAGCCCAGCAAGGCGCCCTGCTGATCTCCAATCATCGCCAGCACTGGAATGGCGGTCGAGTCGATTTGCAGCGTGCCAAAGTCGTGGACGGTGGGCCGCCCCGCCGGCAGCGCCGCGGCTGGGACGCCCAGCCAGTCCAGCCAATCGTCCCAATAACGACGAGCGCGAAAATCATACAGGCACATACCCTGCGCCAGCGAGTGATCCAGGGCGTGTTCAGCCGGCCGGCCCAGCGCCGCCAGCAGCCAGGCCGCAGACAGGCCGATGCGCAGGCTGCCGGCGCGCGCCGCTTCGATGACGGCCGGGTCGTTCTGCAAACGCCATTTCAGGTGCAGCGCCGCGCTGTAGGGCCCGGGCCAATAGCCCAGACGCGCCCGGCACTCGGCCATGCGGGGCCAGGCGCGGAGGTCATCCTCCAGCGGCAGGGTACGCAGGTCTTGCCAGGTGATGGCGTTGGCCAGCGGCCGGCCGGTGCCGGCGTCCCACACAAAGTCGGTGTCGCGCTGACAGGCAATGCCGCAGGCGGCGATGTCGGCCGGCCGGCAATCGGCGCGCTGCAGCGCCTCAGTGATGGCCTCCCTGACCGTGGCGGTCACCTGGTCGGGGTCCTGCTCCACCCAGTCGGGTTGTGGGTGCAGGCTGGCCAGCGGCCGGTAGCCATAGCCGCGCACCTGGCCATCGCGGTCTAGCACCAGCGCCCGGCTGCCGCTGGTGCCCTGGTCAATGCCCAGCAAGAAACTTCTTGATGAAGACATGCTAGTCCATCACGAGATCCGCCAACTGATAGATCACATACGTCGGCTGGACGGCCGAGCCAGCGAGCGCGCTGGCCGCCATGGCGCCGGTCAGGGTCAGCGCCGTCGCCATGCCGGCGTCAAGGCCCATACAGATGTCGGTCTCAAGCCGGTCACCGGTCATCAAACGCGCCGCGGCGGGCGCTCTGACCAGCGCAAGGATCGCATCAATGGTGTGGCGCCAGGGTTTGCCGACGATGGCCTCACAGGTCCGGCCGGTGCAGGCCTCCATGGCGGCGATGATCGCGGCCGCGTCCGGCTCGCCGCCGCCGGGCACCGGGCAGAAGCGGTCGCCGTTGTTGGCAAAGAAGCGGGCGCTGGCGCGCAGCGCGTCGAAGGTGATCTGCAGCTGGCGATAAGTGAAGGTGCGGTCAAGCTGGCGATCACGGCGTCGGTCTGGCGGGCACCGTCCACCAGCGGGAAGCCGGCGGCGCGCAGGTCAGCGCAAAGCGGCTCTTCGCCAACGACGAACAACCACGCGCCCGGCAGGGACTGGCGCAGGAAACTGACCATGACCATGGACGAGTTGAGCACGTCCTCGGGCGGGGTGGGCACACCCAGCCGCGTCAGCTTGGCAGCATACTCGGCGGGTGAGTGAAAGGGGTTGTTCGATAGGAACACCAGCCGTCGGCCACGCGCGCGCAGAGCCGCCAGAGTCTCACCAGCCGTGGGCCGCAACGCCTCGCCCAGGTAGACCGTGCCGTCCAGGTCAAAAATATAGGCGTCGTACCAGCGCGGCGCCGGGCCGGCCACGGTAGCCACAACGCGCCTGTTAGCCTTTCAGGCCGGTGGTGGCCACGCCCTCGACGAAGTAGCGCTGGGCCAGCAAGAAGACGGCCACCGTGGGCAGGATGGCCAGGGTAGCAGCGGCCAGCACAATCGGCGGCGAGGCATTGTAGGCGCCCTGGATATCCGCCAGGCCCTGCGTCACCACGTAATTTTCTTTGCTCTGCATCACGATCAGCGGCCAGATGAACGAGTTCCAGGCGTACAGGAACGAAATGGTGAACTGGGTGGCGATGGCGGGACCGGAGATGGGCATGAAAATGCTCACCAGGATGCGCAGCCGGTTGGCGCCGTCGATGATGGCCGCTTCCTCCAGCTCCTTGGGGATGCTGATAAAGAACTGTCGCATCAGGAAGGTGCCGTAGGCCGTGAACAGCCACGGGATGATGAGCGCCTGGAATTTATCCACCCACTGGAACAGCAGCATGAGCTTGTAGATTGGGATCAGGATTACGGTGAACGGGATCATGATCGTCCCGAGATAGATGCGAAAGATCCAGTCGCGGCCAGGAAAATTGATGCGCGCGAAAGCATAGCCGCCCAGCAGTGAAGTGGCGATCTGGCCCAGGGTGACGCAGATCGTGACAAAGGCTGTGTTGAGCATGTAGCGGGTCATGTTTACGCCGGTGAGCACCGTGGCGTAGTTGTCAAATCGCAGCGCCTTGCCCAGCGGGGCGAGGATGTTCTGAAAGACTTCCGGGCTGTCTTTGAGCGAAGTGAACAGCATGAACAGGAATGGGTAAATCACCAGGAAGCTGGCGATAGAGAGCGAGCCGTAGAAGATGAATTTCCCGATCGGGCTGACGCGCTGGTTTTGTCCAAACATGGCGCTTACTCCTCATAGACCCAGCGGTTGGAAAGGCGGAACTGGATAACGGTGATAATGAAGATGATGCCAAAAGTAATCCAGGCCACGCTGGCGCCATAGCCCATCTGGAAACGCTGGAAACCTTTTTGGTAGAGATAGTAGACCAGCGTGATGGTGGCATTGGCCGGGCCGCCCTGGGTGAGGATGTAGGGCTCGGCGAAAATTTGCAGCACCGCTATGGTGTTGGTGACCACCACAAAGAAGATCGTCGGCGTCAGCATGGGCACGATGATGCGCAGCAGCACATCGACCATATTAGCGCCATCCACCTTGGCTGCTTCAAACAGGTGGCCTGGAATGCCTTGCAGCGCCGCCAAAAAAATCACCATGTCGTAGCCGAGGGTGGCCCAGGAAGTCATGATAATTAACGATAGCAGGGCGTAATTTGAATCGGTCAGCCAGCCAATCGGTTCGGGGAGCGACAAGCGGAAAAGACGGAACGGGACTTCGATGAGGTAATTAATCAGGCCCGATTCGCGCTGATAGACCCACATCCACACCAGCGACACGCCGACGACCGAGGCCACGACGGGAATGTAGAACAACCCGCGGAAAACAGTCATTCCGGGCAGCCGCGAGTTGAGCAGCCAGGCCAGCAGAAAAGCCGGAATAACCGAGAGCAGCAGCACGCCGAGCGCATACAAGATGGTATTGTGCAGCGCCGTCCAGAAAACTTCGTCGTTGGGCTGAAACACCGCGCCCAGCGCCTCCAGCCACGAATGGCCGGTGCTCAGCATCTGCTCATAGGCCTGCGGCACAATTTTGACGCCAATCACATCGCTGTAATTGGACAGGCCAACCCATTTCTCTGGAGTAAACAGGTCGTAGTTGGTGAGCGAGTAGTACAAGGACAGAAGCACCGGAATCGCAAAGAAAACGATGAAACCGATCAGGGTTGGCAATAAGAACAGGTAACCTTCAAGCGCTTCAAGGCGGCGTCTACTGGACATAGGGCTCATTCCCTTCTGTGGCCGGGCGCTGCATGCCGGCAGCGGCTATTGGGCCTCCCGCCGACCAACGCCGGAGGGAGGCCCAATCATTTACAGCCCGCCTTAACTACTTCTTGAACATCGGGTTAGTTTTGTCGCAAGCCGACTTGGTGGCATCGGCCACGGTCGCCTTGCCTTGCAGCACGTCATCAACCGCCTTCTGATAGACACCACCGATATCACCCCAATTGCCAGTGTAGAGCGGGAATTCCGCCACGGCGTAGCTCGCGCCGGCTATGAACGGTTGGTTATCCGCCGGGGGCTTGGAACCCAGGAAGGCATCCACCGCAGCCTGATCTTTGATGGAGGGGAGACTGGCCCCCGCTGCCCCAAACTTCGCCTCAATCTCGGGGCTGAGGAGGGCCTTTAGCACCGTCCACGCCTGCGCCGGGTTCTTCGTCTTCGCGTTCACCAAGTACGGACCCCAGAACAGCCACGTGCTCTTTCCACCGGGGCCGACGGGCATCTCCACCACACCCCAGTCAAACTTGGCACCCTCGCGCATGCCGGGCGTCATCCAGCGACCGTTGGGAAACATGCCCACCTTCCCCGCCTTGAATTCAGTCTCGCCCGCGCCGCCCTCAACCCCGGGCGCCGTGGAGACCTTGTCCTTCAGGAACAGGTCGGCCATGAACTGCAGACCCTTCTGCGAGCCATCGCTGTTGAAAGCGCACTGGGTCCGGTCACCATTGAAGAAGCCGCCGCCGCCCGAATAGGCAAACCAACCCCACAGGCCCCACCAATCGCTGAAGCTGAACCCGTAGACCTTATTGGCCGAGTCGGTCAGGGCAATCGCATCCTTGCGGAAGGTTTCCCAGGTCCAATTGCCGGCCTTGGCTTCGTCGGCCGGGTCCTTAAGGCCCTTGGCTTTGAACAAATCTTTGTTGTAGTACATCACCAGAGTCGAAATGTCGCGCGGCAGGCCCCACAGCTTACCGTCTTGCTGCAATTCCTTTATGGGCGCATCATAGAAGTTGGAAAGCTTGAAGGTGGGATCGGCCTTGACCAGGGGCATCAGGTCGAGCAAGACGCCCTTGGAGGCATAGTCGGCGGTATTGGCGCCGCCAACCCAGAAAATGTCGGGAGCATTGCCGGCCGAGAGTTCGGTCGTCAGTTTGTCAAAGTAGCCGGTCACAGGGGATGGGTCAAATTGCAGGGTGATGCCCTGCGAAGCCAACTGCTTGCTGAGATCATCGCTGATCTTCTGGTTGATATCCTGGTCCGCCTTGGAATCAGGGCGGTTGCGCCACCGGATGGTGACAGCTTGTGGGGCGGCGGTGGCCGCCGGCGCCGAGGTGGCGGCCGGGGCTGATGTGGCCGCCGGGGCGGCGGTGGTGGCGGCTGGGCCGCAGGCCGCCAGGACAAAGGTGGCCACCAGCCCGAAATTGAGAATGGACCAGAGGGATTTGCGGGTCATAATAGACTCCTCCAGAGAAACACACGAATGACAGCTGCGAATGGGAAGCTACAGGTCAGTGCTACCGCAGGGCCTCACCCCCTTTCAGGTACAGCCACAACAGTGGATTGACGCACGATGAGTTCAGCCGGAAGGCGTGGGTGACGGCGCGCCAACTGCGGCTGTTCGATGGTCTCGATTAGCAGGAGCACCGCTTCGCGGCCAATACCAAACATGTCCTGGCGCATGGTGGTCAGCGGCGGATCAAAATAGGACGCCAGCGGCATATCGTCGATGCCAATCACCGCCAGCTGCTCGGGGACCTCCAGGTTTAGTTCGCGCGCGGCGCGCATCACCCCCAGCGCCATCCGGTCATTCTGAGCGAAGACCGCTGTGGGCCGGCAGCCCGCCTGCTGCCAGCGGAGCAGCGCCTGATGACCCGAGCTCGCGGACCAATCGCCTTCCAGCTGTAGCGCGGGGTCCGGCTCCAGGCCGGCGGCGCGCAGGGCGGAAACATAACCCTTACAACGATTCTGTGAACACGCCTCGACCAATGGACCGCTAATACTGGCAATCTGGCGGTAACCTAGGCTCAAAAGATGGTTAGTCGCCTCCCGCGCCGCCGCTTCGTCATCTAGCCCCACCGAGGCCACGGCTTCGGTGCGCGGGCGGTCGCCGATGTACACGATCGGGAAATTCTCCGGCGTCAGCCGGTAGCGCCCGTCGCTGTAGGGGTTGATGATGAGCAGACCGTCCACCCGACGATGCGGCACCAGTTGCTCGATCAAAGCCGCAAAACTGTCTTCGCTCGGCACAGAGGAGGACAGCAGAAAATACCCGTGCTGCCGCGCTTCGGTCTCGGCGCCTTCAATAATGCTGGCAAAGGTGTAATCGGTGAGGTTGGGGGACAGGCAGGCCAGGGTTAGGGAGCGCCCCCGGGCCATGGAGCGGGCAATTGCATTGGGGCGGTAGCCAAGCTCGGCAATCGCCGCGTCTACTATAGCGCGCGTCTCCGGCAAGACTCGCTCGCTGTTGTTGATGACGCGCGAAACCGTCTGGTGCGAAAGACCGGCTCGGACGGCAACATCACGGATGGTCGGGCGAGTTTTCGGCAAGTCTTTTTTTCTCGAATGTGACCGGTAACGTTACCGGTAACATGCTACACGAATTCTTTAGGCATGTCAATAGCCGATTTCGTTTGTGACCGTTCGGCGGTTGGTGGAAATTGGCCTATGCTGGTGGCGAGCCGACCCGGGAGAAGCCGCCATGCGCCTGGAATTATTGCTGCCAGTGGTCAAACCGGATGAATTCAGCGAGCCAACGGTCTGTCCGTACGCCCCATGCGGCGGGCGACATTTCCGGCTGCACCAGACAGTGGCTAAACCGCT
>JAYTFQ010000767.1:0-4664 GCA_043734225.1 Anaerolineales bacterium
CCCTATTTAGGCCGGATTCTTGCTACCGAAGTGGGGCGTCTGCCCTGGCGTTTTCGGCGAAACATAGTTCTTGCAGTAGAGTCATCCTTGATTACCTTGATCACAGCGCAGTGTCCATGCCGCCCGGCTGTGCAGTTACTAATTAAGGATGAACGCTACGCGTGAAGGCTGAATGGCAGTTTTTTCATCCTTCATCCTTTCAATGATACCTTGCGCGCCCATAAAACAAAAGTGGGCTTATACTCCGCGCGAACAGTTGCTATCCCGAATGGAGATGTCATGCCGCAATCGCCGCTCGTCGCGAAGCTCGTCAAGTCGGATCGGCGCAAGGAATGGACGGCGCTGAAGACCCGGCACAAAGCGGCCATTGCCGCGAAGAAGCTGGATTTCAACGCCAGGCTCGGCCCGGCGCTGGACAAGTACCAGTTGGCCATCGCGGCCGCCACCAAGCTGTTCGTGGCCGAGAAATTGAGCCAGCCGGCCGTGCAGAAGGCGCTCTACGCCGCCCGCGGGCTGGAGCCCATCGCTCAAAACTACCTGGGCCGGGTGAAGGGCCTGGGCGACCCGGCCGAGAAAGAGCTGACCGCCTTCTTGAAAGGCCTCGTCACTGATTGCACCGGTTGGGAACAGGTGGCGGTGATGTTCGACAAGGATGACACGCCCGTCACCAGCGCCGCCCAGCTCGCGGCGGTGAAGGCGCTCTACGGCCCGCTCGACCGGCTCATCTCGCAACTGGATAATCTGGGCAAGAGTCTGCCCGCGGCCCAGGCCCAGCTCAAAGCGGATGTCGCCAAAACCAAACGCGCCGCGCTGAAAGGCGCCAAAACCTCGGCGGCGGAATGGGCCGGGGTGGTGTCGCGCTCGGAGGCCGAATGGGCCAAGATTTTGCGCGCCAGGGTGGATGCGGTGTTGGCCAACGCCGCCAGCCTGGCCCCCAAACGCCTGGCCATTCTCAATGACGCCTCGCCGTTGTTGCTGGCCGTCACCCAATTTGACGCCGGCTCCGACTACAACACTTTCAAGGCCCGCGCCCAGACGGTGGCCGCCACCAGTCTGGCGGCCTTTCATCTGCAGGCGGTCAGCTTCAACGCCCTGCAGACCGACCCGTCTCTGCGGACCGTGCTGGGGTATGACGCCGGGCTGCCTTTCATCCAAAATACCCGCGCCAGCAAGGCCGTGGCTCACGCCGCCGAATATGCCGAGCAGGTGCTGGTGGGTATTCGCAAGCTGGCGTAAAAAACTGTGTGGGGGGTGTGGGCGTGTGGGCGTGTGGGAGAAAAAACCCACTCCCACACTCCCACACTCCCATACCACCTACCCCCACACTCCCTCACTTCTTCCTCGCCCACCCCAGGTCGTACTCCACCTGCCACGGCTGTACGTCGATGGCCTCCAGCGGCAGCGCCTCCAGCAGGCGCTGGAAGGCGGCCGGAGCGATGGCCATGCCCGGCAGCAGCCAGGCCTCCGGGCCCATGCGGTTGGTCACCAGCAGCAGGCCGCCCGGCCGAAGCACCCGCACGCACTCGGCCAGCGCGGCGTGGGCATCCGGCATGAATTCCAACGCCTCCAGGCAGGTGACGGCGTCGAAGGTGTTGTCCGCGAAGGGCAGCGGCACGGCCGGGGCGCGCACCCAGTCCAGCCGCTCGGGCCACGCCGCGCATTTCCGGCGCCCCTCGGCCAGCATCCGGGCCGAAAGGTCCGTCTGGGTCAGCCGGCCATCGAACAGCGGCTGGCGCAGCAGCGCCCGCGCCACGCGCCCGGTGCCGGCCGCCACGTCCAGCACGTCGGAGGCGTTCAGCGCCGCCAACGCCATCGCCAGCGGCAGCCCCAGCGTGTCGGCCTCCACTTTCAAATCAAACTGCTTGATCCCGTCGTAACGCCCGGCCGTAATGTCATACAGCCACACTACCACCCGCGGCCCCAGGTGCGCCCCCTCGGCGATGACCAGCTCCCAATAGGCGAGCAGCGCGAAGGCAATGGCGAGACCGAGGGCGAAGTAAAGCATTTCCGTCCTTCGCCGCCTTGCTCTATCCCGCCCCGTTCTGGCCGATGTCGAGATATTCCACAATCGCCTCCGCCTCGATCTCCACCAGCATGGCCGGGTCGATCAGCGCCGCCACCTGCACCATGGCCGTGGCCGGGCGGATATTGGCGAACACCTCGCCGTGGGCCCGGCCGATCTCCTGCCACAGCCGGATGTCGGTGACGTAGATGCGCGTGCGCACCACGTCGCTCAGCTTGCCGCCGGCTTGCGTCAGCGCCCGCTCAATGTTGGCCAGCGCCTGCTTGGCCTGGCCATAGGCGTCGCCGCGCGCCACCACATTGCCGTCCAGCCCGGTGGCGGTGGTGCCCGACACGTGAATAAACGGCCCGGTGCGCACCGCGCGCGAATAGCCCACAATGGGCTCCCAGGGCGTGTCGCTGCTGATGTTGGTGCGTGACATGGGTTTGGCTCCTCTGGCGGTTGGTTTGATTTTGAAATGCTACCATATTCAAAAGCGTGTGGGGGTATGGGGGTATGGGGGAGTTTTCACTCCCACACTCCCATACCCCCATACTTCTGCTCACCCGCCATCCCTGCCGCCCCTCCACTCCGCAACGCCACCCTTGCCATTGCGGGCAACCCCGCGCCTGTGGTACCGTAATAAGGTTAAGCGGCTTTAATGTGGGAAAGGTTGTGGCCATGGAAGTTGAGCTTAAGTTCGTTGTCCCCGATTTCGAAACCTTCGAGCAGTTGCTCTCGCTGACCCACCTGGGCGACTATTGGCTGCGCCCAGCCGGCGACAAGCAGGTGACCGATCATTATTACGACACCGCCCAGCGCGACGCCCTGCGCGGCGGCTTTTCCGTGCGGCTGCGCGAAGACGCCCAGCGCGGCAAATGGGTGGGCACCCTCAAAGGCCTGGCCGAGGCGGCCGGCGCCGCCGCCGGCCAACATGAGCGCGAAGAATATGAGGCGCCCGTGACGCCCGGCGCGCCGCCGCAGGCCTGGCCGGCTGGCCCGGCCCGCGAGCGCGCCCTGGCTTTGGTGGGCGACCAGCCGGTGCAGGAGCTGTTCGCCATCGGCCAGGAGCGGCACAAGCGCATCCTGGTCAGCGGCGAGGGCGAGCAGGCGCGCGAAGCGGCCGAACTGTCGCTGGATGTGGTCAACCTGCCGCGCAACGGCCACCAGCGGGTGGTTTACGAATTGGAGATTGAGCTGCTGCCCACCGGCACGCGCGACGATCTGCAAGCCGTGGGTGAGGCGCTCGGCGGTTTCCAGTTGGCGCCGCAGCCGCAGTCCAAGTTCGCCCGCGCGCTGGCGATTGTCGATGGCGCAGCGATCGATGGCGCAGCCGTGGACAACGCCGCGCACGACGAGCCGGCTTCCGAGCCGCAAGCCGAGACGCAGGCGACCAGCCATCTGCCGGCCGTGTCCGAGCTTGACCCCCAGGCCGCCGAGCCTGAGCAGCCGGCGCGGCCCAAGACACCCGGCGTGCAGGCCGACGAGAGCATGGCTCAGGCCGGGCGCAAGGTGCTGCGCTTCCACTTCGACCGTATGCTGGATCACGAGGCGGGCGCGCGCGCCGGGGAAGATATCGAGGCCGTCCACGATATGCGCGTGGCCACCCGCCGCCAGCGCGCCGCGCTGGCGCTGTTCGCCGAGCACTTCAAGGCCCGGCCGGTGCGCCGCTTTGGCGCCGAGCTGAAGAAGTTGGCCCATCTGCTGGGCGGCGTGCGCGACCTGGACGTGCAGCTTAAGGCCACCCAGGATTATTGCGCTGGCCTGGCCGCGCCCGAAGCCGAGGCGCTGCAGCCCGTGCTCGATGCCTGGTCCGCCGACCGCGACACGGCCCGCGCCGCGCTGCTGGCCCATCTGGATAGCCGCGCCTATCGCGGGTTCAAGAAGGGCTACGCCAAATTCCTGGATCATAAGGAAAAGGTGCCCGCCCATCAGCCAGGCGAGCCGCCCCAGCCCAACCTGGTGCGCCAGGTGCTGCCGGGCAAGCTGTGGGCTCACTATGGTGAAGTGCGCGCCTATGAGACCGTCATGGCCAAGGCCGACGTGTCCACCCTGCACGCGCTGCGCATCGCTTCCAAGAGCCTGCGCTATGCCCAGGAGTTTTTCCGCGAGGTGCTCGAGCCGATCGTCGGCGCCGGCAAACAGGATGGCATTGGCTTTACCATCGACGCCGTGGTGGCCCTGCAAGACCACATCGGCAACCTGCACGATGCCGACGTCACCCTCGCCCGGCTGGAGGTTTTTCTCCAGCGTGGCGCCAAACATAAAGCTGCCCTGCCGCCGCCGACTGTCAAGGCCATCGGCCGCTACAAGCGCGCCAAACAGGCCGAGCTTAAACGCCTGCACGCTGGCGCGCAGGAGCCCTGGAGCGTGGTCGGCGGGCCAAAGTTCCGCAAGATCTTGGGCAAGGCTGTCGCGGGGCTGTAGCTGTTAGCGCGCGGCGCAACGGTTTCACCAGGCGGCCAGGATCGCCAGCGACGCTCGCCGTCGCGCCGGCGTATTCGGTAATTTTGGCCGCTGCCCTCCTCTGGCCGGCGCCGCGCGGGCGTAATGCAAATTAACAAATATGTGCCGTAAAGCTGGGCAGGCTGGCGGCCGGTCGTTCGCGCAGAGCGCAGAGCCAACCGAATGAATTCGGCGCTGGTGGCCTGCGGCCGGTCGT
>JAYTFQ010000768.1:0-9388 GCA_043734225.1 Anaerolineales bacterium
GACTGAAGGACCACGCGTATGGCAACCCTGCTAGCACCGTACACCACACTGGCATTGGTCGCGCTATTGCTGGCCGGCGGCCTGCTGGTTGTGCTCAGCGATTGGCGAGCGGGAATTGTCGCGCTGCTGGTGGAATATGGCGCGACGGCGCTGCTGTTGACCCAACTGGTGATTGGCGAGGTGGCACTGGTGAAGTTAATCGCCGGACTTTTGGTGACAGTAATTTTCATGATAACCGCCTGGCAGCTTAACTTTGGCCGGCCCGCCACGCCGGGTGTGCCGGCCTGGCAGATGCGGCTCGAAACACCAACGGCGTTACCGTTTCGCTTAATGGCCGTGATCATGGTGGTGGTGTCGGCGCTGTATGTGGGCGGTCAACCGGGGCTGGCGCTGCCGGGATTGGACAGCGGATCGTCCGCCAACTCAGCCAGCTATCTGCTGATGGCCTTTGGGCTGCTCAATCTGGGATTGACGGAAGAACCGCTAAGCGCCGGTTTTGGGTTGTTGACCCTCCTGCTGGGCTTTGAGATCTTTTACGCCGCGGTTGAGCCATCGCTGGCCGTGGTGGCCCTGCTGGCCAGCGTGGAGCTAAGCGTGGCCCTGGCGGTGGGTTATCTGGCGGCGCTTCAGCACGGTTATGCACGGGGCGAGGCGCGGGCCTGATGTCCGCGCCAATCCTGTTTGCCGGCATCCCGATCCTGGCGGCGCTGCTGGTATATGTGCTGGTGCGCGCCCGGCCCGTGGCGACGGCCGTGGCAGTTCTGATTGCCCTGGCGCTGGCGGTGTTGGCGCTGACGCTGCCGTTTGGCCAGGCGGTGGGCTTGCTGGGCGGGCTGACGATCCAGGATACGACCACGATCTTGGGGCGCAGCTTTACCGTGGGGGCGGCCGACCGGTTGGCCCTGGCGTTCATGTTCAGCCAGGCGGCGCTGCTGTTCCTGGTGTCGGGCATTGCCGAAACGGGCGCGGCTTTCCTGCCGGTCGGCCTGGGTGTGCTGGGCTTGCTGGCGGCGGCTCTGTTTGTTCGCCCATTCCTGTTTGCCGCGATCTTCCTGGAGTTGGCAGCGGCGCTGGCCGTATTTATGCTGGTAGCGGAGACGCCGGGGCAGCCCTTATCACCGCGGGCCACGCGCGGCGCGCTGCGCTTTCTGGTGTACACCACCCTGGGATTGCCGTTTATCTTGCTGACGGGTTGGCTGCTGGAAGCCAGCGCCGCCAGCCCGGCGGACACGTCGTTCACAAATGAAGCCACTGTTCTGCTAATGATTGGGTTTGCGGTGTTGTTGGCCGTGGCGCCTTTTCATAGCTGGGTGCCGGCCATCGCCGAGCACGCGCCGCCGCTGGCGGCAGCGTTCGTGTTTAGCATTTTCGGCCAGGCCGTGTTCTTCTTGCTGCTGAATTTTCTGGGTTCTTACACCTGGCTGAGCCAAAACCCGGTCGTCTACCGCGCACTGACTCTGGCCGGCGGCGGTATGGCGCTGTTCGGGGCGGTGTTTGCGTTTGGACAGCGCAACTTTGGGCGAAGCCTGGGGTACGCGGTGCTGGTGGACGCGGGCGCGGTGATGCTGGGCATTGGCCTGGGCACCCAGGCCGGCCTGTCGGCGGCGCTGACGACCCTGGCGCTGCGCGGCGTGACACTGCCGCTGTGGGCGGTGGGGGTGGCCCACATGCGCCAGATGGAGGGCGGCGACAGCTTCGAAGCCCTGCGCGGATTTGGCCGAAGGCATCCGCTGGCGGCCGGCGCGGCGCTGCTGGGCCTGTTGTCACTGGCGGGTTTTCCGCTGACGGCTGGATTTCCAGGGCGCTGGGCGCTGTTGAGCCTGTTGGCTCAAATTCATCCCAGCGCGGCCGTGCTGCTGCTGCTGGGCGTTGGCAGCGTGTCCTTTGTGTGCGCCCGAGGATTAAGCAGCCTGCTGGAGCAGCCAGCCGACGCAGCGGCGCCCGTGTGGTCCTTCCCGGCTGTGAGCCGGGTGACGATTGCGGTCTATGCGCTGGGCGTGAGCGTGGTGCTGGTGTTGGGTATTTTCCCGCAGTGGCTGCTGCCGGCGGTGGCCGACACGGCCACGGCGCTGGCCCGGCTAAGCCACTAGCGCGGCCGAGCGGTCTACCAACTGCTGTTGAAGCGCCTCCAAGCGCGGGATAATGCTGGCCCAATCAAAATGGGCCGCGACGAAGTCCCGCGCGGCCGTGGACAAGCGGCTGGCCAAATTTGGGTTCTCCAGAATTTGTAATACGCCCCCGGCGAACGCGGCGGGCGTGTCGCCGATTAGCAGCTCACGGCCAGACTGCACCTCAAAACCCTCGGCCCCAATGGTGGTTGTGACCACCGGCCGGCCCAACGCCATGGCCTCCAGCAGTTTGAAGCGGGTGCCGCCGCCCATGCGCAGAGGGGCGACATAGATTGCGCTGCGGGTGATGTACGGGCGCACGTCCGGCACCGCGCCAACGACCGACACCCCCGCCCGGCCGGCCAGCGCGGCCAGCACGCGAGCCGGCTTTTGACCAACAATCTGCAAGCGGGCGGCCGGCTGCCGCTGGCGGATTAGCGGCAAGATTTCATCGACGAACCAGAGCGCGGCATCCACATTGGGCCGGTAATCCATCTTGCCGGTAAAAGTGAGAACCGGCTTGGCGGGCACGGCGGGCGGCGACCAGACATAATCGGCCAGGTTAAGGCCATTGGCGATGACCGTGGGGCGCAGATCGGGGACCAGGCCGGTGAGCGCGCCGGCATCCACCGCCGAGACGCAGGTGACGGCACTGGCCTGGCGGCAAACGACGGCCTCCATGTGGGCCAGGCGAGGTACCTGGAGCCGGGAATAGAGCGCAGCCGGCCAGCGGCGGAGCACCTGACGATCACTTTCCCAGGCGCGCTGCTGAATGGTGACCTCGGCGTTGTGGGCGTCGTAGACAACGGGCGTGGTCGGCGCCCAGCGCTGGAGTGTGCCCAAGTAGGAGACCATCTCCAGACCTTCAATTTGTATCAGATCGAAGCGCGATGCTTGCAGAACCTGCTGCAATGCCTGGGCGAAGGCCTCAGACCATAACCGGTCGGCCAGATCCGCTCGGCCGGCAAAAAGGGTGCTCAGGCGGGGGGCGAGCGCGCGTGTGGGAACCGGCACAAACTCAATGGCGGCACAGATGGCGGCCAGTTCAGCCGCCGGGGCGTCTTGTTCCGCTGGTGCAAACGACAGCAGGGTTACCGAATGGCGGGCAGCCAGGTGGCGCAGAATGCCCCAATTTCGAATGGCGGTGCCCTGGTGGGCGGGGAAGGGCGGCTGGGGGGTGAGCAGGAGCAGGCGCATGGCGCAGGGCCTGAAGTTAGGCGCCCAAGACGGCGTGATAGAGCGCCAGGGTGGCGCGGGCCGTGTTTTCCCAGGTGAATTGGGCGGCGCGCTGGCGCCCGCGCGCGGCGAGCGTGGCGCGCAGGGCGCTATCGGTGAGGCCGCGATAGAGCGCATCGGCAGCGGCCTCGGGATCATCCGGCTCGACCGCTAATGCGGCGTCGCCGGCGATTTCGGGCAGCGAGGGGCGGTTGGCGATGACCGCCGGCACACCGCAGCCCATGGCCTCCAGGACGGTGAGGCCAAAGCCTTCATAGTGCGACAGGAGCACAAACAGAGCGGCGCCGCGATAGAGGGCGGGCAAGTCGGTTTCAGCCAGCTCGGTGAGCAGGGTGACGTGCGGCTCCAGCGCTAACTCGCGCAGGCGGCGCAAGGTGCTTTCAAACAGCCAGCCACGCCGCCCAACCAGCACCAGGCGCGGCGCATCAGGGGCGCGCAGGCGAAGGCGGGCATAGGCAGCCAGGAGACCATCCACGTTTTTACGGGGTTCAAAGGTGCCGACGAACAGGATATATCCGGACGTCAGGCCCAACTTCTGGCGCAGGGCACCATCGTCGGCCGCGGGGTTGGCGTTATAAACTGGTTCCAGGCCCAGGTGGATGACGGTGATTTTCTCGGGCGGAGCCCCAAGCAGGTTGATGAGGTCGGCGCGGGTGGCGTGAGAGTCGGCGGAAATCGCGTCGGCGCGACCGACTGCCCAGCGGATCTGATCATTGTAGTAACGGCGACTGTGTGGGGTCAGGAACTGCGGATAGCGCAGAAAAGTCAGGTCGTGAATGGTGATGACCGAGCGACCATAGCCGCCGGCCGGCGGAATGAAATCGGGCGAATGCAGCAGGCGCAGGCGGTGGGGCCAGACCTCGGCTGAAAGCGCCAGGCGCTCAAAGCGATTGTGGGCGGGGGTCCAGCAATTGATGCGCTGGGCGGCAGTGGAAAAAGTCTGCTTGTGGCCGCGCCGGTAAAAATGCATGAAGGAGAAGGCCGGGTCCACGGAAGGGAGGTCGGTCGCTAAATGACGGACATAACGCGCAATGCCGCCGCCGGTGTAGTAGGTCAGGCGCACATCCAGGCCGATTGGCGTCTGGCCAACAGTGGGCATGGGCGGATTATACCTGGGTTGGCTGAGCGATTCGCGGGCCGGGGTCGGCAAGGTATAATCCTGCCACTGTCTAGGAGACGGTCATGGACATCGAACAAGCTTCTAAAACTATTCAATGGCTGGACGACGAACGCCGCAAAGACCGGCAGGAGATCACTTCCCTGCAGGAGCGGCTGGCTGCTGTCACCGCCGAAAACACCAGCCTGGCGCGGCGGCTGCAGCAACTGGAGACCGATCACGGGACGCTCAACAGCCAGGTGCAAAAGGCCACCAAGGTCGACACCCTGCTGGATAACTATCGCAAAGAGATGGCGCGGCAATTTGAGGAGCTGGAGCGGCGCCGGGTGGACGCCGACAAGGAATCGGAGCGCCTGCGCAAGATTGAGCGTGAAGCGACCAACAAGTCGCTGGCCGAACTGCGCAAAGGCATCGACGTCGTGCCCAAACTGGAGCGCGACATCAGCGGCCGCAAAGAAGAAGAAGGCCGGGTGGCCCGGTTAATCGCCGAGTTGCAACTGCGGGTGGCCGAGTTCAACAAGCACGTCGACGAGCGCAATCGGGCGGTGACCGTGCTGGACGAGGGCCGGCGCGGCGATGTGAAGCGCATCAACGATCTGCAGACCGAGACCGGCGACATCCGCAAACGGATTGAGGACAGCCGCGGAAAACTGGAGATCCTGGAAGACATTACCCGCCGGACCGACGTGCGGCTGGCGGAAGTATTCACGGCCGAGAACGAGCGCAAAGCGGCCCAGGCCCAGTGGTTGGAGGCCCAGGCGGTCATCCAAACCGAGCGCGACCGTAACTGGACCGACCTGAAGGCCAACACTGAAAAATCGCTGAAAGACCTGGAAGACTACGCGCGGCGGGTTGACCAATACGCGGAGGCCTTCCGGGAGATTCGGCGCGTGGCGGACGAGGCGCGCCACCTGGTGGAGCTAGTTGAGCAGCGTGTGACCGAATCAACCGAGGTGCACCGGCTGGCGGAGGAGCGGTTCCGGCAGGACTGGGCGTCGTTCCTGGCCGACGACCAGAAGCGCTGGACCACGCACATGCTGCTGCGCGACGAACAATGGCGCGAGCACGACCGGCTGGCCGGCCAGTATGAGGAGCACATCGCCGAGCTGGAAGACCAGATCAGCGAACTGGCGGCGACAGTGCGGCAAATCCAAACCATGGATGCCACGCGCATGCAGGCGCTGCTGACCGTGGTGCACGAGCTGGCGGCTGAATACGACGCCAGCTACGTGAAAGTGCGCTAAAAGCATTTGATTTGTACGTCATCGGCACAGCCGGCCACGTCGACCACGGCAAGTCAACGCTGGTGGAGGCGCTGACCGGCATCAATCCTGACCGTCTCAAAGAAGAACGCGAGCGGCAGATGACCATTGACCTGGGCTTCGCCTGGCTGACCCTGCCAAACGGCGAGGCGGTGGGCGTGGTGGACGTGCCCGGACACCAAGACTTTATCGAAAACATGCTGGCCGGCGTGGGGGGGATCGATGCCGCTCTGCTGGTGGTGGCCGCGGACGAAGGGGTGATGCCTCAAACGCGGGAACACCTGGCGATCCTGGACCTACTGCAAATCCCGACCGGCATCATTGTTCTGACGAAAGCTGACCTGGTGGATGCCGAATGGCTGAGCCTGGTGACAGCGGATGTGCGGGCGGCGGTGAGCGGCACGGTACTGTCGGCCGCGGCCATGCTGCCGGTTTCGGCGCGCACCGGACAGGGCTTGCCCGAATTGCTCAACCAACTACAGGCGGTGCTGACGGCCAAGACCCCGCGCCGGGACGTGGGCAAGCCGCGGCTGCCGGTGGACCGTGTGTTCAGCCTGCCTGGCTTTGGGACGGTGGTGACCGGGACGCTGCTGGATGGCCAACTGAAGGTGGGGGATGAGGTGGCGCTATTACCGGGCGGACTGACGGCGCGCGTGCGCGGCCTGCAAACACACCGCACCAAGGTTGAAACTGGGCGGCCGTCTAGCCGGCTGGCCATCAATCTGGCGGGGGTGGATGTGGACCGGGTGCGGCGAGGCATGGTGGTGGCGCGGCCAGGCACGCTGATGGCGACCACGCTGATTGATGCTCTGGTGCGGCTGCTGCCGCAGGCGGCGCTGTCACTGAAGCACAACAGCAGCATCAAGTTCTTCGCAGGGGCAAGTGAAACGGCGGGCACTGTGCGGCTGTTGGACCGTGAGGTGCTGGCGCCGGGCGAGACAGGCTGGGCGCAACTGGTATTGACCCAACCCGCGGTGGTAGTGAAAGGCGACCGCTTTATTTTGCGCCGGCCATCGCCGAGCGAGACGATGGGGGGCGGGGTGGTGGTGAACCCACAACCGGGGCGGCGGCACCGGCGCAGGAGCGCCGAGGTGCTGGCGCGGCTGGAGACGCAGCTGGGCGGCACGCCGGCCGAGCGGCTGCTGGAAGTGCTGGACCGGCTGGGACCGGTGCCGCTGGCTGAGGCACTGGCCGAGGCAGGACAAAAGGCCGATGACCACCAGGCGGCGCTGGCCGAGTTGGCGCGGGAAGGGGCCTTGATTGAGATTGACCGGCCGAGCCTGGTGGTGTCGCGCCAGGCCTGGGCGCGGTTCGAGGCCGATCTGCGCGAGTTGATGGGCGCGTATCACGCCGCCCACCCTTTGCGAGCGGGCATGCCGCGCGAGGAGCTGAAGAGCCGGCTGGCCCAGCGGCCCGAGGCGGGGCGGCGGGCGGCGATGACCGCACGCGCCTTTAACGCTTTGATGGCGTACGCCACGGCCATGGGTATTGTGGCGGCGGCCGGCAGCACAGTGCGCTTGGCTGAGCACCAGGTGCGCTTCACGGCGGAAGAGCAGACGCGGGTGAGCGCGCTGCTGGCTGACTTTGAGCGCGACCCCTACAACACGCCGGCGTTCAAGCTGTGCGCGGCCCAACTCGGCAGTGAACTGCTGACAGCGCTGCTGGAGCAGGGCCGGCTGGTGCAGGTCTCGGAAGAGGTGGTGTTCCTGTCCGAGAGCTACGCCGAGATGGTAAAAGCCGTCAAAGAGATTTTACAGGCCAACGGCAAAATCACGGTGGCCGAGGTGCGCGATCTGTTCAAGACCTCGCGCAAATACGCGCTGGGGATGATGGAATTTTTGGATGAGACCGGTGTGACGCAGCGGGTAGGGGACGAGCGCGTGTTGCGCGGCGCGGCGCGCGGCCCATGACCCGCGGCGCAGTCAAAATTGATTTACCAAACCAGTTAGGCGTGATACACTTCGCGAATGCCTCTCGTGCAACAGGGTGCCCTGCGTTTTTTTCAATTTGATGGCTTTGATGCAACCGAAGTCGCGCAGGGGATCTTCACCCGTGAGGGCGGGGTGAGCCGAGAACCGTATGCCTCGCTGAATATGTCGGTCAGCACGGGGGACAGGCCGGAAAACGTGCGCCAGAATTCGGCCCGCGCTTTCGAGGCATTGGGGCGCGACCCGGCCTCATGCGCGGATTTGTGGCAAGTGCATTCTGCCAAGGTGATTGTGGCAGACCGGCCCAACGGGCCGGAGGGTCACCTTGGGCAAGCGGATGCCTTGATTACCGATCGACCAGAGGTGAGCCTGTTTCTGCGCTTCGCCGACTGCCTGCCAGTGCTGATTTACGACCCGAAGCGGCGCGCGGTGGGGGTGGCGCACGCCGGTTGGCGGGGCAGCCTGAAGAAAATTGCCAAAGAAACTGTGGAGGCCATGACGGAGCGCTACGGCTCGCGCCCCGGGGATCTGGTGGCCGGGGTGGGGCCGGGGATTGGACCGTGCCACTATGCCGTGGGGCCGGAGGTGGTGGCGCAGACTCGCGCGGCCTTCAATGGCACTTCCGACAGCCTGCTCCAGGCGCACGACGGCGGCTATCATCTCGACCTGTGGGCGGCCAATCGCGCGGCGCTGCAGGAAGCGGGCGTGGTGCAGATTGAAGTGGCCGGTATTTGCACACAATGCCACAGCGATTTGTTCTTTTCGCACCGGGCGACCGGTGGACTCACCGGCCGGTTCGGCGGGCTGATCGGGCTGCGCTAACGAATGGCTGCCCGAGAACCGGCGGCTGCGAGCATGGCGGAGGCCGAGACGGCCGACCAGATACGCGAGCGGCTGCTGGCGGTGCGGCAGCGCATTGGGGCGGCGGCAGAGCGGGCTGGCCGCGACCCGCGTGCCATTACGTTGGTGGCGGTGAGCAAGACGCACCCGGCTGTGCAGGTGCGGGCGGCGGTGGCGGCGGGCCAACTGGTCTTTGGCGAGAACCGCCTGGACGAGGCGCGGCCCAAGATGCAGGCGCTGGCTGATGTGGCGGGTGTGGCCTGGCATATGATCGGAAACGTGCAAAGCCGAAAGGCGCGCGAGACGGCGGAGGCCGGTTTCGGCTTGATCCACTCGGTTGACACGCCGAAGCTGGCGGAGCGGCTGGGCCGAACGGCCGGTGAAGCGGGGCGCCAACAGGCGGTGCTGCTGGAGATGAATGTCTCTGGCGAGGCCAGCAAGGCTGGCTTTCGAGCTGAGCGGCGCGACGAATGGCCGGCGCTGCGGCTGGAATTGAAACAGGCGGCACAAATGCGCGGCCTGGCTGTGCGAGGCTTGATGACCATGGCCCCGGCCGTGCCCGATCCGGCGCAGGCGCAGCCGTATTTCGACCGGCTGCGCGAGCTGTTGGACTACCTGGCGGAACAGATGGCGTTCGGGCCAGAGCCAGTGTTGTCGATGGGGATGTCAGATGATTTTGAGGCGGCCATTGCAGCGGGGGCCACAATGGTGCGCGTTGGGCGCGCGATCTTCGGCGAGCGAGATTAAGAACTCGGGACACGCGGCCGGTTAAAGGAGCATGCAAGCGTGGCATCGTACCTGATTGCGTTGATCTCGTTGGTCGTCACGATTGTTACGGTCGTGCTGATCTTGAATGCCCTGGTTTCATTTATGCCGCTGGAGCCGTGGCATCCGGTG